>CAUGKA010000093.1 GCA_959599615.1 uncultured Collinsella sp.
CAGCGACCTCATTCCCGCCATCGTTGAGGCAGTGGGCGGCGACAACAATATTAAGTCTGTCGAGGCCTGCTTCACCCGTCTGCGCATCCAGCTCAATGACTGTGACAAGGTGGTTGATGACGCCGAGTTTACCGAAAAGCTCGAAGCGCGTGGCATCGTGCATGTCAACGGCGGCGTGCAGATTGTCTACGGCAACATGGCATCTAACTACGCAACTCAGATGCGCGAGCTGCTGGGCATGGAGTAAACGACTCGCATATCTATAAAATCCAGTATAAAAGGCGGCGGCAGACAATGCGTCTGCCGCCGCCTTTGAGGTGCCCCGCGCACATTTCGTGTACTTCGGATACACGAAAACTGGAAAATCGTGCATTCGAAGTACATGCGATCGAACCACAGCTAAAGGAGCTGGCTTAGTCTGTCGTCAGGTAAGCGTCGCGACTGGAACGATAGACGTTTTAGAGGGAACCTCGCTCTACGCCCTTGCCCGCCTGCGCTCCCAGCGAGCCAACTTAATCGTCACCAGCGTAAGCGCCCAGGCCACAAGCGAGAACGCGGCGCCCACGGCGCCCACGTACGCAATGCCAACGCTGCTTACCACGGCGCCGCCCACTGTGGTGCCAAACGAAATGCCGACGTTAAACGCCATGGGCTCAACCGAACTTGCGAGTACCATCGACTTGGGATGGCGGCTGCGTGCCACGTCCATAAAGTGTGTGATGCACGAGACTGAGAACAGGTACATGAGCAGCGCCAAGCTAAAGACAAAGACCAGCGCGAGCGGCATGGTGCCGCCCACGGCAAACAGCCCGAGCAACGCCGCAGCCTGCAGCACAAACGTCACAAGCAGTGCCTTCATGCCAAAACGTGCGTCGATCCATCCGCCCAGGATGTTCGAGATCAGGCAGAACACGCCGTAGGCCATAAGCGTGGTGCTCGCCTGAACAGTGCCCATACCCAGCACCTGCTCAAGATAAGGCGTAACGTAGCCGTAGAATACATAGACCGAGCCCACGCCAAACAAAAAGATAAGCATGCCGGTGATGATGCTCGGTTCGCGTAGCAGACCCGCCTGCTCGCGGAAGGTAGCGGGTTCGTCGGTCTGTCCGGCGCGCGGCATAAACGCCACGAGCGCTCCGCAGATCAAAACGGCAAAGGTCAGCGTACCGTACATGGCCACGTGCCAATCGAGCGTGTCGGCCACAAACTTGCCGATCGAAGTGACAAAGACCATCGCCACGGAAAACGCGCCGTACACGACCGAGATGGCAAGCGAAGTTTGCTGCGGGGACAGCAGCTCGGGGATGTACGTCACGCCCACGGCGAGCAGCGCGCCCGAGACGGATCCCAGGACAATGCGCGAGATAAAGAGCACCTGGAAGTTGGGCGCCAACGCCATGACCAGGTTGCCGAGCACAAAGACGATGCTGTAGTACACGAGCAACTGGTAGCGGCGGAATCGCCCCGTGCTGAGCGCAAGCACCGGCGTGGCGATGGCGTAGACGAGCGCGAACACGCTGATGAGCTGGCCCGCAGTAGCAAGTGATACGCCGAGTTCCGTTGCCAAGTCGCTCTCGATACCGATGACCACGAACTCGGAGCAGCCGAGCGAGAATCCCAACAGCACGAGCAGCGCCAGGCAGAGCTTGGTGCGCGCGGGGGAGAGCGCGGCGGCGGTTGACTTACTTTTAGGCGTGGTTGCGGCGGTCAAGGTTGTCACTCCAATGTTGCATGAATAAGCGGGATTCAATCCCTGCAACTCTAACAGAATGTGTCAGGTGCCTGCCTCCTTTGTCGCAGGCTGCGCTTGCCTGTATAGTCGCAATACAGGCGAAGATGGTCTCAGGTACATTGCGGGCGACAGGAGATCCCATGGGTATGCACACGACAAAGGTTGTAGTGGGCGAGGGCAAGTTTGCGCTCGAGGCCCAGTTGACGGTGACGCCGCGAGGCATGGCGGTGTACGCCTGCTCGCCGGAGTTTGCGCACCTGGGCGCCACGGCGCAGGCCATTCCTCGCCCCGAGCCCGGCCGTACGGCGACGGTGAGCATCCTGGCCGTTCCGTGCCATCGAGACGAAATTCCGGCGCACGATATTGCGGCGGCGCTGGCCACGCGCTTTGGCGTGCCGGTAGTTGCAAGCACGGGTTTTCATGTGGAGAACGCGACCGCGGACGACTTGCGGCGCATGCTCGATACCACCAAGGAACTCATCGCCGCGCTCGAGGAGGCCGCAGCCCGCATTCTGCGCGCCGGCTGGGATGAGGGCGGCGCAGGCGCCGAGGTCGTGGCGGTCGATGCCGCGACCGGCGAGGCGCTTGGCCCCGTCGACCGCATCGAGGCCCATACCGGCGAGGGAATCCTGCATCAGGCATTTCTGACGCTTCTGGTCGAGGGCCAGGGCGAAGACGCGCGCCTGCTGCTCTGTCGTCGCAGTCCGCTCAAACGCCTGTGGGGCGGGGTGCTGGCCGATGGCTGTGCCGGCCATCCGCTCCCCGGGGAAGACGTCGCGGCCGCCACGGCACGTCGCATCAACGAAGAGCTTGGCATCACGCGCGAGCCCGATCAGCTCAAGCACCTCGGACACGTGGTGTACCGCGAGGACCACGGCGACGGCCGCTGCGAGTGCGAATGGTGCGAGGCGTTCGCAGCCCATGTTGAGCCGGGCGAGCTGCATATCAACCAAGAGGAGATCTCGGAGGTGCGCCCGGTCGCCCCGCCCGAGCTCGACGGCTACCTGCGGGGTCGCCCCGAGCAGCTGGCCCCCTGGCTCCGCGAGGCCCTCAGCGACCCATCCATCCGTACGGATCTCGCTATGTGAAACAAAAGACAGTCCCTTTGCCACATCCAAACCGTCACAACATTTGATGAAAATCTCGAAAACGAGGAAAAGCGTCGAATGTTGTGACGCTTTTTGTCCAGAGGATCGCTTCTCATCCAAAAATCCCGCTTGACTGTATTGCCACAACACAGCGCAACGTAAGGGGCGTCCGATAACGGGCGCCCCTTTTTAAGTGGCAACGTGGCCGCGAATCCGGAGCGCCCCCAACAAGAAAGGTGGGGAGATGGAAGCGGAAAAGAAGGCGTTTAAGATCACCAAGCGCGAAATTGGCTTTGTGCTGGGTATCGTTGTCTTTTTGCTGGTGAAGTTTCTTCCTTTGGCGGAGCTGAGCTCGACGGTCGAGCTTACGGTCGGCGGTCAGACCTGTCTGGCGTTGACGCTCGCCACGGTGGTGTTCTGGGCGTGTGGCGTGGCACAGCCGGGCTTTGTGGGCCTGCTCTATTGCGCGCTGCTCGTTCTGTTCAAGGTGTGCGTGGACGACACGGGTGCCGCGAGCATCTCGGCGACGGTCGCCTCCACGTTTAGCTCGTGGACCAAAGCCACCATGTGGCTCGTCATCGGCGCCTACCTCATCGCCAGCGCGGTCAAGGAGTCGGGCCTGGGCGAGCGCATCGCCTATGCGTTTATGCTCAAGTTCGTGCGCGATGCCAAGTCGCTCATCATCTCAATCTTCGCGCTCACCTTTGTGCTGTCGCTGCTGATCCCGCATCCGTTCCCCCGCGCCTTCCTCATCCTCGCCGTCGTCTCGGTCATCGCCGAGTCCGCCGGCTACGGTGACGACGACAAGGGTAAGCTCGGCTTCCTCGTGTTTGCCGCTGCTGCCCCGGGCTCCATGTTCTTCCTGACGGGCGACTCCACACTCAACCCGCTCGTCGCGCAGTACAGCGCCGAGGCCGGCGGCATGAGCCCGGCCTTCGTCGACTGGTTCCTGTACATGAGCGTGCCTATGCTGGTCGCGCTGCTGTGCACCCTGTTCTTGGGCCTCTTCCTCTTTAAGCCCAGCAAGGAGCTCGTCTACGATCGCGAGCAGATCGTGGCCAAGCAGGCCGCGCTCGGCAAGCTCTCCGTCAAAGAGATCCGCACCATCGTGTGGCTTGTCATCGCAATCGCGCTGTGGCTCACCGTCTCGGGCGATTACATCGGCTGGGTGACACTTGCCATCGGCGTCGCGCTCGCCATGCCCATCATCGGCGAGGTCCTCACCCCCGCCAGCTGGAACGCCGTCGACATCAAGTCCCTCATGTTCCTGACGGCTGCTATGGCCGTGGGTTCCGTGGGCGGTGCCACCGGCATGAACGCCTGGATCGCCGATGTCGTGCTTCCCAGCTCCGTGCCCGAGAACATCTTCCTGTTCGTCCTGCTTGTCGCCGCACTCTCCATGATCATCCACATGTTCATGGGTTCGGTCATGGCCGTGCTCGGCGTGTGCGTGCCGGCGTTCATCAGCTTCGCGGCCGGCTCCAGCGTGAGCCCGCTCGCCGTGGCGCTCATCGTCTTCACGTCCATCAACATCCACTACATCCTGCCGTTCCATAACCTGCCGATCCTTATCGGCGAGGGCAAGGACGCCGGCGGCTACACCTCCAAAGAGGCCATGCGCATGGGCATTCCCCTCACCGCGGTCGTCTTTATCGTCGTGCTGGTCGAGGCCGCCTGGTTCCATCTCTTTGGCCTGATGTAAGCGGCCGAGCGCTTGGGCTGTAAACAGCCGAGTGCTCGAACTTCGAGTGCCCGAGCGCCCCATCCATGAGCGCTGCGGCCCCATTACGTTACCAAGCCCGGCGGCATCCTCGCCGCCGGGCACTCTCCCGAAAGGAGCATGCTATGTCCACTACCGATGCTTCCCAGATCCACGACCTGCGCTCCGCGCTCGACTTTTTGCGCGAGATGCCGGGCCAGCTGCTCGAGACCGACACTCAGGTCGACCCGGACGCCGAGGTCTCGGGTGTCTATCGCCACGTCGGTGCCGGCGGCACCGTTATGCGCCCGACCAAAGAGGGTCCGGCGATGGTCTTCAACAACGTCAAGGGCTTTGACGATGCCAAGGTCTGCATCGGCATGCTTGCCAGCCGCAAGCGCGTTGCCGCCCTGCTCGACCTGGACGAGGAGCACCTGGGCCTCGAGATCGGCAAGCGCTTCGAGAACCTGATCGCGCCCGAGCAGATCGCCGAGGGTGCGCACGTCGACTGCCAAGAGGTCGTGTACAAGGCGACCGACGAGGGCTTTGACCTGCGCAAGATCGTTCCCGCTCCTACCAACACGCCCGTCGACGGCGGCCCCTACATCACCATGGGCCTCGCCTACGGCACGAGCCCCGACGGCTCCCAGTCCGACGTGACCATCCACCGCTTCTCCTGCGTCGACAAGGATAAGCTTGCCATGTGGATTACCCCCGGCAGCCGTCACCTGGGCGCGTTCTTTGACGAGTACTGCCAGCGCGGCGAAGACATGCCCATCTCCATCTCCATCGGTTTGGACCCCGCCGTGTACATGTGCTGCGGTTTTGAGGCTCCCACCACACCGCTCGGCTTCAACGAGCTGCAAATTGCCGGCGCCCTGCGCGGCCACGCTGTCGAGCTTGCCGACTGCGTCACCGTTCCGCAGAAGTGCATCGCCAATGCCGAGTACGTACTCGAGGGCTACCTCATGCACGACGAGACCATCAACGAGGACGTCAACGGCCACGGCTACGCCATGCCCGAGTTCCCCGGCTACACCGGCGGCGCCAAGGTCTGCCCGGTGATCAAGATCACCGCTGTCACCACGCGCGTCAATCCCATCATGGAGAGCTGCATCGGCCCTTCGCACGAGCACGTGTCCATGGCCGGCATCCCCACCGAGGCCTCCATTTACAAGATGGTCGAGACTGCTATCCCGGGCCGCCTGCTCAACGTTCACGCTGCCCCCTGCGGCGGCGGCAAGTTCGTTGCCATCATGCAGTTCAAGAAGTCGAGCAAAAATGACGAGGGCCGTCAGCGCAACGCCGCCATGCTCGCCTTCTCGGCATTCTCCGAGCTCAAGCACGTCATCCTTGTTGACGAGGATGTCGATATCTTCGATATGAGCGACGTGATGTGGGCCATGACCACGCGCTTCCAGGCCGACGTGGACCTCATCACCATCCCCGGTTGTCACTGCCACGTGCTCGATCCGTCCAACGACCCCGCGTTCGACCCCACGATCCGCGAGCACGGCATCGCCTGCAAGGCCATCTTCGACTGCACGGTTCCGTTCGACCTCAAGAAGAACTTCATCCGCTCGCAGTTCATGGAGATCGACAAGGACAAGTGGGCCAAGGAGATTGCTTTCTAGTAAGTAGCCCTACCAAGTAGTTAAGGAGCCGTCATGCCTGAGTCTTCTGTCCGCCCCCGTCGCATTGTCGTTGGCGTGTCTGGCGCCAGCGGTGCCGCGCTGGGTCTTGAGTGCCTCAAATGCCTGCGCCAGGCAGGTGCCGAGTCGGCGCTTGTCGTCACGCGCGGGGGAGAGATCACCATCGAGCAGGAGCTCGGCATGACGCTCGACGAGTTTGCCACGCATGCCGATGTGGTCTACGACAACAAGAACATCGGCGCCGCCATCGCAAGCGGCACCTATCCGGTCGACGGCATGATCGTGGCACCCTGCTCCATGAAGACGCTCGCCGGCATCGCGAGCGGCTACAGCGAAAACCTGTTGCTGCGTGCGGCCGACGTGCAGATGAAAGAGCAGCGCCGCCTGGTGCTCATGGTGCGCGAGACGCCCTTCAGCGCCATTCATGTCGACAACATGGCGCGCCTGGCGCGCGTACCGGGCGTCATGCTCATGCCGCCCATGCTCACGTTTTACAACGGCCCCGCCACGCTCGATGACGCGGTGCATCACATCGCCGCCAAGGCGCTCGAGGCCGTCGGCGTGTCATGCGCAAACTATAAGCGCTGGTCATGGGCGTCTTTAGGGTAGGATACGAGTAGTGTTTGAGCCCGCTGCCCCTGTGGGCGGCGGGCTTTGTGCGCTAAAAGGATGTGTCGGGAGGACTTATGCAGACGGGCATGTATGCGATTAGCGAGATGGCGAGCTTGTTTAATGTTTCGCGCCAAACGCTCATCTACTACGACAAGATCGGCCTGTTTAAGCCCGCCGTGGTCAACGAAAAAGGCTACCGCTTCTATTCGCCCACGCAGATCCCGCTCATGCGTCTGATTTGCATGCTGCGCGACCTGGGGCTCGAACTCGACGAGATCGACCGCCTAACCTCGACGTTCGACATTGGCGAGATGACCGATCACCTGCGCTCGCGGGTGCGGGCGCTCGATGAGCAGATTGCCGGGCTCAAAGCCGAGCGCGCGAGCGTACAGGAGCGTCTGAGCTTTTACGACGAGGCGGTTTACTGGCGCGAGCGCGAGGGCAAGCCGGAGCTCAAGCAATTCGAGCGTCGCTACGTGGTCTTTGAGGAGTTTCCGGGCGATATCGAGCGCGGCCGCTCGATGCTTCACCCTACGCTCATGCGGGCAATCCTGCGCATGCGTACGTTGACGGGCACGCGTCCCATGCGCGGCTGGGGCGCCATGCTGCGTCGCGAGGCGCTGCATTCCGACGACCCTATCGCCGGTGCCGGCTCCTTTGCCGTGCTGCCGCGCGGTGCCGAGGAAATGCTGCCGAGCGACGCTGCCGAGCTGGCAGAGATCGGCATCGAAGTGCTGCCCGATGGCACATACCTGTGCATGAGCCGCTGGGGTATGCCGTACGAGCCCGAGGGCATCCGCGCCATCGTTGCCTGCATGGACGAGCACGCGCTCCAGCCCGTTGGCAACGCTTTCGACTTTTGCTACCTCGATACCACGAGCTACGACGAGTCCCACCAAGAGGACTTTTGCTGCATCCAAATCCCTGTTACCCTCCAGATGTGACAAAGGGACAGTCCCTTTGTCACATTCGTGGTGTGGCTGCTGCCCAAACCGTCACAACATTTGATGAAAATCTCGAAAACGAGGAAAAGCGTCGAATG
>CAUGKA010000094.1 GCA_959599615.1 uncultured Collinsella sp.
GGCGATCGCATCGTGGTCATGAAGGACGGCGTCGTCCAGCAGATCGCCACCCCGCAGGAGGTCTTCAACCATCCCGCGAACATCTTCGTCGCCGGCTTTATCGGCGTGCCGCAGATGAACTTCTTCGATGCCCAGCTGGTGCGCTCGGGCAACGGCTTTACGGTCAAGACCGAGGATATGAACGTGGCGCTCGCCCCCGAGACCTGCGCTCAGCTTGCTCTCAACTGGGACGGCGGCGACGTGAAGGAGATTACGGCCGGTGTGCGTCCCGAGCAGATCCTGCTTGCCGACAAGGGCGAGGAGGGTGCGCTCCAGGGCACCGTCGAGGTGACCGAGCTCATGGGCTCGACCGAGCATGTCCACGTGACTGCTCCCGACGGCCAGTTTGTCCTGATCATTCCCGTCGTCGACCTCGAGGCCAAGGGCGCGCTCAAGGCGGGCGACCCCATCTGGTTCAAGTTTGAGAAGAACGCGACCCACCTCTTCGATAAGGTCTCTGGCAAGAACCTTATCTAGACCCGGTGCAACCAGGCCCTTCCTTTGGGCGACTGCGGTATTGCCATCCTTTTGCCGCGGTCACATATAAGGCTCCCCTCCCGTCCACTGGGCGAGAGGGGAGCCTTTCTTTGTGTTGGGGCTTTCCGTCTGTCAGTTTGTCTTGATCTGTAACAGGTAGGGCCGATTTCGGACGTTAGATGTTACAGATCGAGACGGTTCCGCTGAGCTAACCATTTCATCTAAATCTGTAACACCAAAGGCGAATTACACCTGCTAGATGTTACAGATTGAGATAAACCCAAGGGGAGGGGCCGGTATGTCTCAATCTGTAACGGCTGGGACCGTTTTGGTTGAGTAATTGCTACGGATCGAGATTGTTTGGCCGAGTCGGATCACAGGGTAACGTGCGGGCACAAAAAACGGAGCCGTGTTGCCACGACTCCGTTTCTCAAGAGGATGGGTAAGGGGAATGAGCTAGCTCAGGTGCCAGATCTCGTTGTTGTACTGGGAGATGGTGCGGTCGGACGAGAAGGTGCCGGCGTTGGCGATATTGATGAGCGCCTTGCGCATCCAGGCGTCCTGGTCCTCGTAGTCGGCCAGCACGCGCTCCTTGGTCTGGATGTACTCCTCAATGTCGAGCAGGGCCATAAACCAGTCCTTGCCCTTAATGTCGTCGTGCAGGCGCTGCAGGCGCTCGGCGTTGCCGGTTGCCATGAAGGCCGGGTTGGTGATGAAGTCCACCAGCAGTTTAATGCCGGGCTTGCGGTAGAGCGCACCGGCGTTGTAGGTGCCGTCGGCGTAGAGCTGCTCGACCTGTTTGGACGAGGCACCAAAGGTATAGATGTTCTCGTCGCCCACGAGCTCGGCAATCTCCACGTTGGCACCGTCGAGCGTGCACAGGGTTAGGGCGCCGTTGAGCATGAACTTCATGTTGGAGGTGCCGCTCGCCTCCTTGGAGGCCAGGCTGATCTGCTCGGAGATGTCAGCGGCGGGGATCACGCGCTCGGCGGCGGTGACGTTGTAGTTCTCGATCATGACAACCTGCAGGTAGGGAGCCACGTCGGGGTCGTTTGCAATCCACTGCGACAGCGTCAGGATCAGATGGATGATGTCCTGCGCGATAGTGTAGGCAGGCGCCGCCTTGCCGCCAAAGATGATGGTGACAGGGTGCTTAGGCCTGTTGCCGTTCTTGATATCGAAGTACTTCCAGATGATGTAGAGCGCAAGCATCTGCTGACGCTTGTACTCGTGGATGCGCTTGACCTGGACGTCGATGATGGCGTTGGAAGGAATGGTCACGCCCTGTTCGAGCGCCATGAACTGGCGCATGATGGCCTTGGCCTCGGTCTTGGTGGCGGCCAGGCGCTCAAGAACATTCTTGTCGTCGGCGAACTTGGCGAGTTTGCTCAGATCGCCGGTGCTGCGCCAGTCGGTGCCGATCACATCGTCGAGCAGGCTGGCGAGCGCGGGGTTGGCCCCATGGATCCAGCGGCGGAAGGTGATGCCGTTGGTCTTGTTGGAGAACTTCTCGGGATAGATCTCGTAGAACGGATGAAGCTCGGTGTCCTCCAGAATCTTGGTGTGGAGGGCGGCTACACCGTTGATGGAGAAGCCAAAGTGGATGTCCATGTGGGCCATGTGGACGGTGTCGTGCTCGTCAATGATGGCGACGCGCGGGTCATCGTGCTCGGCTTTCGCGATCTCATCGAGCTTGACGATAATGTCGGCGATGGCAGGGGAGACCTTCTGCAGGCTGACGAGCGGCCACTTCTCGAGCGCCTCGGCAAGAATCGTGTGGTTAGTGTAGGCGACCATGGAGCGTACGATGGTCACGGCCTCGTCAAACTCGATGCCATGCTCGGTGGTGAGCAAGCGAATGAGCTCGGGGATGACCATGGTGGGGTGCGTGTCGTTAATTTGGACCACGGCGTAGTCGGCCAGATCGTGCAGGTTGCTGCCGCGCTCGATGGCCTCGTCGATCAGGAGCTGGGCGGCGTTGCTCACCATGAAGTATTCCTGGTAGATGCGAAGCAGGCGGCCCTGCTCGTCGGAATCGTCGGGGTAGAGGAACAAGGTGAGGTTCTTGGCGATCTCTGTCTTGTCGAAGTCGATGGAGCTGCCGGGGACCAGGCCGTCGTCGACGCTCGCCAGGTCGAACAGGCGCAGACGGTTCTTGGTGGGCTGGCCGTAACCGGGCACGTCGATGTTGACGAGCTTGGAGGTAACGGCAAAATCGCCGAACTCGACGGTGTAGGAGCGGTCGTCGTCGACTAGGATGTCCTGCTCACCGAGCCACTCGTCGGGGACGGCCTTCTGCTGGTTGTCGACAAAGCGCTGACGGAACAGGCCGTAGTGATAGTTGAGGCCCACGCCATCGCCGGTCAAGCCCAGCGTGGCGATGGAATCCAGGAAGCATGCGGCCAGGCGGCCCAGGCCGCCGTTGCCGAGCGACGGCTCGACCTCGAACTCCTCGATCTTGTTGAGGTCGTGGCCTGCGGCGGTGAGCTGGTCCTTAACCTCGTCGTAGATGCCGAGGTCGATCATGTTGTTGATGAGCAGCTTGCCGATCAAAAATTCGGCGGAAATGTAATAGAGCTTTTTCTTGCCGTTGTTGAGCGGGCAGGCGGCGGAGCGCTCCTGCACGAGTTTGACCAGCAGCTTGTAAATGCGACGGTCGTCGAGCTGCTCGAGCGAGGTGCCAAAAGACTGCTCGGCGAGTTCCATGAGGTTAATTTGGGGCATGTTTCCTCCTGTAATGGGTTGATTACATGTCTGCAATTCATAAGAATCCCGCGCGAGGGGATTGGGGTGGCCTCGCGCGGGTAAGCAAGCGCGTCCGCACGGTGGGGAGGGGTCGGGCGCGGTAGCTCCTATTGAGGAAGCTCGATTTCGGCTTCCGACGGGATGCGGAAGTAGGTCTCGGTCCAGTCGGTGAGTTTGTGCTCGAGCTCGCGGGTGATGGCGCCGTCGAGCATGCGCCAGGTCCAGTTGCCGCCCAGCGTGGCAGGGGTGTTGATGCGCGCCTCGTTGCCCAAGTTGAGCAGGTCCTGCATGGTGTAGATGCACGTGTCGCTCACGCTGGCTGCGATGGTTCGGTTGAGCGCGTCGGCGATGGGTTCGCCGGCCTGCTGATGGGTGTACAGGGCTGTCTGCTCGCGCTGACGCGGGGTAGCCGTTCCTTCAAACCAGCCGCGTGCCGTCTCGTTGTCGTGAGTGCCCACGTAGGCGACGGTGTTGGCAATGTAGTTGTGCGGCAGGTAGTACGAGTTGGTGCCCTCAAAGGCAAACTGCAGGATCTTCATGCCGGGGAAGCCCGAGTTGTCGCGCATATCGATGACGCCGGGGGTGAGGAAGCCCAGGTCCTCGGCGATGATGGGCAGCGTGCCGAGCTTTTCCTCGAGCGTCTTGAAGAGCTTGAGGCCGGGACCCTGCGTCCACGAACCGTAGGACGAATCAGGCGAGGAGAACGGCACCTCCCAATAGGCCTCGAAGCCGCGGAAGTGATCCAGGCGGATGACGTCGTACATGTCGAGGGCGGCGCGAATGCGGCCCTCCCACCAGGAGAAGCCGTCGGCCTCCATGGCGTCCCAGTCGTAGATGGGGTTGCCCCAGTACTGGCCGGTGGCCGAGAACTGGTCGGGCGGCGTGCCGGCGACGCTCACGGGATTGCCGGCGGCGTCGATCTTAAAGAGCTCAGGTGTCGCCCACATCTCGACGGAGTCACGCGAGACATAGATGGGCAGGTCGCCGATGATGAGAATGTCGCGCTCGTTGGCATAGGCCTTGAGGCGGCTCCACTGGCGATCGAAGAAGTACTGCGTCATCTGGTGGTAGAGCATACGCGCCGGATGGTCGGTGCAGACCTTGGCGGAAGCCTCGCCGCGGGTGCGGAGCTCCGCGGGCCACTCCCAAAACGCCTTGAGACCGCACTCCTCTTTGACGGTCATGAACTCACAGTAGGGGATGAGCCAGTCCTCGTTGGCCTGGATAAAGTCATCGAAATCGGCCGGCTTGTCGGCAGCAAAGCGCTCGGCGGCGCGGTCGAGAATCTGACGGCGGCCGCCAAAGATGGCACCGTAGTCGACATTGCTGGGGTCGGATCCCAGATACACGCCATCGATATCGCGCTGCTCCAGATACCCTGCCTCGATAAGCTCGGCAAAGTCGATAAAGTTGGGGTTGCCTGCGCGGGCCGAGAACGACTGATAAGGCGAATCGCCATAGCTGGTCGTCGTAAGGGGCAGAATCTGCCAGTAATGTTGTTTGCACGAGGCGAGAAAATCGACGAAGTCGTAGGCATTCCAGCCAAAGCCGCCGATTCCGTATGGTCCGGGCAGAGATGAGACGGGCATGAGGACGCCGCTTGCACGCTCCATGAATGCGCTCACCAACCTTCTTGTTGTGGGGTCGGCCTGCCGATGGGTGTGCAGTCCGCCTCCGATGTTCTGATTCGATACGCCTATTGTAAAACATGTTGTTTAAACATGTACAGGCAAGATAAAAAAGTTGGTCGATTTTCGGCGAATGGCTACATGCCATGAAAAAAAGCCCCGACCTCACAACGTGAGATCGGGGCAAGAACGGTATGTAGGTTTTTGCTACTCGGCGTCGGCGAAGCCGTTGGGGTTGTGGCTCTGCCAGTTCCAGCTATCGCGGCACATGTCCGCGATGCCGTACTGGGCCTTCCAGCCCATCATGCGCTCGGCCTTTGAGGCATCGCACCAGTTGGCAGCGATGTCGCCGGCGCGGCGCTCGCGGATCACGTAGGGCAGCTCCTTGCCACAAGCCTTGGAGAAGGCGGCGACGACCTCGAGTACCGAGGTGCCGGTGCCGGTGCCCAGGTTAAAGATCTCGACGCCGGTTTTGCCGTTCATCCAGTTAAGGGCGGCAACGTGACCAGAGGCCAGATCGCACACGTGGATGTAGTCGCGCACGCCGGTGCCGTCGGGGGTGGGGTAGTCGTTGCCAAAGACCTGAACGGCCTCGAGCTTGCCCACGGCGACCTGGGCGACATAGGGCACCAGGTTGTTGGGGATGCCCTTGGGGTCCTCGCCGATCAGGCCCGACGGATGAGCACCGATGGGGTTGAAGTAACGGAGCAGCACGACGTCCCACTCGGGGTCGGCGGTGTGGACGTCCATAAGGATCTGCTCGATCATCCACTTGGTCCAGCCATAGGGGTTGGTTGCGGGCTTCTTGGGGTCTTCCTCGGTGACGGGCGGGTTGTCCGGGTCGCCGTAGACGGTCGAGGAGCTCGAGAAGATGATGGACTTGCAGCCATGGTTGCGCATGACGTCGATGAGCACCAGGGTGTTCTCGATGTTGTTGTGGTAGTACTCGACGGGCTTGCTCACCGACTCGCCGACGGCCTTAAAGCCGGCAAAGTGGATGACACGGTCGATCTGATGGGTATCGAAGATCTTGTTCATCGCATCGCGGTCGAGCACGTTGGCCTTGTAGAAGGTGAGGTTCTTGGCGGCTTCGTCGCCCACGATGGTCTTGACGCGGTCGACGGCGACGGCGCTGGAGTTGGAGAGATCATCGACGATGACGACCTGGTAGCCACCCTCGAGCAGCTGAACGACGGTGTGCGAGCCGATAAAACCGGCGCCACCGGTAACGAGGACGCAGGTGTCTTTGGGGTCGAGTGCTTTGGACATGTAGTCTCCTATCGAATCAGGAACACTTCTAGAGGGGAGTATAGCGCAGGCGGGGACGCCCAAATGGTGCACTGTAGGAAAAGCAGAGGATTATGTTAACGTACTCATATAAGAGCTTGCTCAATTGTTACCTCAAATTTGACAATTGCTTACGAGCCGCCGACCTTGTAGTTTCCTGCCGTTCGTGGAAATCGTTGGGACGCGCCATATGTACGCTAATATGTATGAGTTGAGCGACATATAAATAAGCATGTAACGGAGTACATATGTCACCAAACAGCGATTCCATCCTTTCCCAGGAGCTCTCGCGCCGCACTGCCCTTAAGGCCCTGTTCGGCGCCGCTTCTGCGGCAGTTCTTTTTGGCCTGCCCACTCGCGCCCATGCGGCGGAGGCTTCCAAAGAAACCACCGATAAATTGAATGCCGCCCAGGCCCAACTCGACGAGGTTCAGGCCCAGCTCGACAGCATCGCAAATGAGTATGCGGCGCTGGCCAACAAGAATGCCCAGACCCTCAACGACATCGAGAATGTCCAGG
Organism: uncultured Collinsella sp.; assembly: GCA_959599615.1. Lineage (GTDB taxonomy): Bacteria > Actinomycetota > Coriobacteriia > Coriobacteriales > Coriobacteriaceae > Collinsella. Next base: position 6,696 of record CAUGKA010000094.1, read on the forward strand.
GCAAGATTGACGACACGCAGGCCCAGATCGATGAAAAGAAGGCCGAGCTCAAGAAGAAGCGCAACGACCTTTCCGATCGCGTGGCCGCCAGCTACAAGTCCGGCGGTACGAACATCCTGTCGCTGCTGCTGGCCTCTGGCTCGTTTGAGGAACTCGTCGCCAACGCGCATTACGTTGAGAAGATCAACAAGAGCGACCGCGATGCCATCGAGGATATCCAGACGATTCAGGCTGAGCTCGACGCGCAGAAGACCGAGCTCGAAGCACAAAAGGCCAACCTGGAGAAACTCAAGGACCAGCAGACGGCTCAGATGCAGGATATGCAGGCCAAGCAGCAAGAAGTCCAGACCGTGCTGAACGGTCTTTCCGACGACGTCAAGGAGCTCATGGCTCAGCGCGATTCCGAGATTCTCGCTGCCGCCCAGGCCGAGGAGGCCGCTAGGAAGGCCGCCGCTGCCGCGGCCGCCGCGAACAAGAACAATTCCTACTCGGGTGGTTCGAGCTCGGGCGGTGGATCGTATGCGCCCGGAACTCCGCAGCAGAATGCCGGCTCGGGCAAGCAGCAGGCCGTCGTCAACGCGTGCTACTCCACGCCTTCGCCGGGTCAGAACTGGTGCGCGGCGTGGGTTACCAATGTCTTCCGCAATGCCGGCGTGGGCTATTTTGGCGGCAACGCGTGTGACATGTTCAACGCCTGGTGCTATAGCTCCGACCGCTCGGCGCTGCAGGTGGGCATGATCGTGGCCGATTCCTCGCACAGCGGCACGGGTGCTCCGGGCCTTATCTACGGTCATGTGGGTATCTACGTTGGCGGCGGCATCGTTATGAGCAACGAGGGTGCCATTACGTCTAAGTCGCTTGATTCGTTCATTAGCTTTTATGGTACTGGCTCTGGCGTGCGCTGGGGC
>CAUGKA010000095.1 GCA_959599615.1 uncultured Collinsella sp.
AAACAGTTGGTATTGAATTGGTTTGGATTGCTTCGAGGATAGCACAGTGTGCTGTTCTCGTCATTAGAAATTTTCGAAATATTCTGTTAACATATATCCCACTAAGAAGAAAGGGCATACGTATGTACGAATCCGCGTTCTCTTTGCCACGCCTCACCGCTGCCATCATTTCGCGCGCACTCAATCTGGAACAAGGCAGTCGCTTGCGCGTCGTTCGACTACCCGATTCGCTCGATGCCGACCTGCTCAATACGTGCCTCTTCATGAATAAAAGCGTCTTTCCCAGCATTTGCGAACTTGAACCAGGAGAGCGGGACGACGTCGACGGCCCCGCTCCGGTGCTTATCGACGCTACGGGCTATCACCGCAATACTCACGACAAAGAAATTCGCTTATGCGAGGCCCTTATCAACGATCTGGAGCCGGGCTATTTAGGCTTTTGCGATTGGGACCCCTTTGTTTGGTGCCTCTATGCGCTCGCGCTTTCCGGTCGAAGCAGGGCAGCGGTATTACTGCCAGCAAGTCTAATAGATAAAGCCGAGCAGGCGCGCACGGTTCTCATGCGCGAAGGACTCATCGAGCGTGTCGTCTATTTCCCGCACAGCGAACCCAGCAGTTACAAGATGTGCGAGCTCATCGTCTTGTCAACGGAGAACCGCAGCGTCACATTCCACAACCTGTCCAGCTTCACTCGCTACATGTTGCCAACCCCCGCGAACGAAGAATCCTGCCCGCCCCTAGCTATTGCACCGGATTGGTCCCGCGTTAGCCTCGCTCAACATCAGACCTCTCCCATAGAGACAATCGTTCTCGAGACGCGTGAGCTACTCCAGCACCATGCCCCACTCTCGTGGGGCAAAATCAGCCTTATCAGCCTTACCCGAAACTACAGCGCCACGCTTGGTGACGCTTTTACGCGAGTGGCACCATTCATGCCCCGCGAGAGCACCACATCGAACGACGTTGATGCGATCGAGGTTCGCCGCATCTCATCTCAGGATTTTCAAGACGGCAACCTTCTGCCCGCAGACGCTGTAGAAAGCGCAAACGGCTCGGATTCCAAAATCGTAAAGGTGGACCCCAGCGTTCTCGATCGTTATGAGCTCCGCGCTGGAGATATCGTCATGCCGCGCATGCTGGGTCGCTACGGCGCGTCCAACCTGCTCGTCGTCAGCTCCGATGACGCTAAGCAGCATCTGGTTGCTTCGCATAACACCACCGTCATTCGCCCGTCATTCCAAACGATGACCGAAGATGAACGCGTAGTGTTTTCGGAGATAATTGTTGGATACCTTACCGAAGGCCACGGGGCGCAGCTGATTCAAGCATTAACTGAAGCAGCCAGCATCCGCGCCATCCGTCCTAGCGACCTGTTTGAGATCGAAGTCCCGCCGGCGCTCGACCCGCGCACACGCGAGTATAGCGAATCCATCAACCGCTTTGCCGAGGTCGTAAGGACAAAGAAACAAGCCGAGGCCGCTGTCGCCCAAGCCCTGCGCGACCTCGAAGGCGCAAAAAAGGCCGTCACCCAGGTGGTCGACCAGACCTGCGAATAGCGCATAGGCAGTAGAAACGTCTTAAGCCGGCGACAGGAACTAATTCTGCCGCCGGCTTAACTATCTAGCCTATTCCCATCCCGTGGTCTGAGGATTCCATTTGCGCACATTCGCCGAATGATTAAAGCACGGTGTATACAACCGATTGACAACCTCTTCTGCCCCAGCAATGTTCCCCGCGAGATCAAGTACCCCCGCCTGCCTCGCCATCTTTACGTACTGTGCAGAACCATTTTGTTTCCACCAGAGAGGCGCCACGAACTCTTCCGGCATTGCCACTTTGCGGGCAGACGCTTCTTTCTCGACCCTCTCGACAAGCGTAGCCCCATCGACGAAGCAAGTTTTCGCGTACACCAAGATGTCGACTATATCCTTGATTCGCGATGAAGCACAGCCCTCATGCATCTCTATCATTGCGAGCAATTTATCTGCAAGGGCACTCTCCACTCGGCATACTCGATAGTCGCAGACTGGGAGCCCCTCGATATTCAGACGATCGATCGGCGCAAGAACCTCAGGCTCAAGTCCCCGCACTTCATCAATTACCAAGTCAATTGAAATTGGCTGTAGCTTCTTGGTTCCCATAAAGGGGGTGAACCACACCTTCGCACCGCACCGATACTCATCTTCTTCTTTGATCTGCTCTGCACGATCAAAGACAAACGAAACGAAATCCTCCAGATCAATCGAAGCCGCCCGCACCAGATCGGCAACAGCCTCTTCGAGGCTCTCCTCTTGAGCAACCAAGTCAATATCTCTTGTGACACGCGCATCGAGCGTTCGCGCCAGGACGCTTTGACCACCTTTAAGCACAAAACGGCAGTCATCTTCTGAAAAAACGCGACATAGGAAGCGATGAAAGTAGAAACCAACGATTGCCCGATTAGTATCCATTGGTGATTCTCTTGCGGCATTCCTAACAGCCATCTCCAATGCGGCAGGCGTTTTGTACTTCACCATGTCCTCCGTTTCGCATTACCCGTTCAGTACCATCAGCAAAGGCGCCATCAGCTCGCGTCGTTTGGCGGTTTTAGAGTTCTCTTCTACAAGATCCTTCAGCCGTTGTATATCGAGTCCACGTCCAAGCGCGTCGTGATAGGCATCGATAATTAATGAGGGGTCCTCGCAATCGAGGCAAAGATCGACAAGCGTGCGCTCGGGTTTAGTTACCGGCAGGCCGTCGAGCCAAACGATGTCCCGCTCAGCAATCTCGCGCTTTACAAAAGAAAGGGATTCGTTTCTTGTATTGATACGCATGGGCGCGGTCATCCTGTAGGGGGACAGATAGAAATCGCCCATTTGCTGTAGGTTCGCCGCTGTCGTACCGCTCACGGCGATGCCATCCCACTGACGTTTTCTCTCCCACGCGCAAAGGGAGGGATTGGTGAGCTTCCAAAAGGCGTTGAGTTCGTCGGTGTCTCGGCGCTGCGTTCCAGACATCCGGTAGGCGCCGTGGCATATCCGTTCAAGACGCCCTGCGCGGCATGAGTGCGCCAGCGCATCTCGAGAGATGTCCATGCGAGCCGCCTGAGCTGTGGTGAACACACCCTCGCTCTCGGAGAGCTCGATTATCGCCGTTATGTTGCTAAAGCACTTCATGTTGCAATTGTAGGATATTTTCATATTTTTGCAACATGATTTTTGATCCATTAGATCCGTTTGCCTTGTTTACCCCATTTCTGACGCCGTTTTGCACCGGCACCCCATCCCCCGCTATTGAGGTCTAATACTTTTCCGCGAAGTGAACGGCTGTTTTTGGACCCCTGGAACATCCGCATTTTTCGGCGGCAAAATCGTGGGATTTCAGCATTGAAACCGCAGGAAGCGGCACCTCTAAAGTGTCGATGCTTCGGGGGTCCGTTTTCACTCATTCACTTCTCGGAAAAGTATTAGACCTCGCTATCAGCTATCCCAAAGATCAGACCGTCCCTCCTTCACGCCACGCAAAACCGACCTTCCCCTTGCCTGCGCGCCCCGCGTCACGCGCTTCGCCACCCAAAAACTCATCCAACATTAATCTTGGCTCAAGAATCGCTTAATCTATAACCTGCACTATAGAGTTCGACCAAGGGCGGGGCGGCGGCGCGCAACGCAGGCCGCCGAACGCAACGCTCGCGCCCGGGCAGATCGCCCGACGTCGCGCCCATCGAACGAAAGGACAGGTCATGGACGACCTCGAAAAAGTTGAAACCATCCGCACCAAGTGCAACGTGAGCTACACCGACGCCAAGGCCGCGCTCGACGCCGCCGACGGCAACGTTCTGGACGCCATCATTTGGCTCGAGTCGCAGGGCAAGACCCAGACCACGTCGGCGCACGCCGCCACCGAGTCCGAGCCGGCCGATGAGCCCTCGGCCGAGATGGTCGCCGCGCAGGCCGCCTACGAAAAGTCGAGCGAAAAGACCGACTTCTCCAAGAAGATGGACAGCGTGTGGGAGTACCTCAAAAAGCTCTTCCGCCTGAGTCTGGACACCAAGTTTATCGCCACGCGCCGCGATGCGATCATCCTCAACATCCCCATCCTGATCCCCATCGTCGCGCTATTTGCCTGGGGCGCCACGATATGGCTGATGCTGATTGGCCTGTTCTTTGGCATGCGCTACCGCATCGACAGCGACGGCGACGTGCCCGGCAGCATCAACAACCTTATGGATAGCGCTGCTAACGCCGCGGACGACATCAAGCAAAATCTGAACGACGACAAATAATCGCAGACGGGGGCACGTATGGCACGAATCCTGATCGTAGAGGACGAGGAGAAAATCGCCCGCTTTGTGACGCTCGAACTGGAGCACGAGGGCTACCAGGTGGAGCACGCTGCCGACGGCCGCACCGCCGTGGACCTGGCGCTGGAGCGCGACTACGATCTGATTCTGCTCGACGTGCTGTTGCCGCAGCTCAACGGCATGGAGGTGCTGCGGCGCATCCGCAAGCACAAGGATGTGCCGGTGATCATGGTAACCGCGCGCGATGCCGTGATGGACAAGGTGGCCGGGCTCGATGCCGGTGCCGATGATTACTTGACCAAGCCGTTTGCGATTGAGGAGCTGTTCGCACGGATCCGCGTGGCGCTGAAGCGCTCAGAGGCCGTGCGGGCGGCTTCGGACGCGGCTGGCGTCGGCGCCGGAGCGGGCGCGGCAGGCGGCGCGGGTGTCGGCGCCACTGCGATACCCCCGGTCAGCGACTCGACTCAGGCTTCCGCCGCGCCCTCCCCCGCCACGCTCGCCGTGGGCTCGGTCGCGCTCGATCCCGACCGCCGCGAAGTCACGGTCGGCGGCTCGCCCATCGTGCTGACTGCCCGCGAGTTCGATGTTCTCGCCCTGCTTATGGCGCATGCCGAGACCGTGCTCACGCGCGAGCGCATCGCGCACGAGGCGCTGGGCTACGAATACGTGGGCGACACCAACAACGTCGACGTACACATCGCGCACCTGCGCGCCAAGATCGAAGACGCCGGCAGCGCCCGCATCATCCAGACCGTGCGCGGGGTGGGCTATGTCTGCCGCGCATAACGCCGAGGCCAAGCGCGTCACCTCCATTGCCCGCGCCATCAACTGGAGCTACATGTGGCGCCGCCTGATGAGCTACGTCTGGCTCGATCTGTGGCTGCTGGTTGTTGCGGCGGCGATCCTGGTCTATGGCTACAACCAGACGCTGCCCACAGGCACCTTTACCGCAGGCTGGATTCCCGGCACCACCGTTCACGGCATGTCGCTCGCACCCACGCGCGGCTGGGACCTGGCCACGCTCACCTATACCGTCGAGCTTGCGCGCACCACCAAGACCTTCCCCCTCGCGCAGGACCTCATTGCGCTGTGGCCCCTCTATCTTGTCGTTGCGGGCGGGCAAGTCATCAGCGTGCTCAACATGCTCAGCGGTGCCCGTCGCGTGCGCCGCACTATGGCACCGCTCAACGACCTGGCCCTGCGCGTGGACGAGCTCGGCCGCATGCAGCTCTCCGGCGGCAAGATGGAAACGCTGGAGCAGGCCATCGAGCGCGCAAGCGTCGACTCGCCGAGCGTCACCACCGGCGATGCCGACCTGGCAAGCATCGAGGTCGCACTCAACCGCCTGCTGCGCCAGATGCAAGAGGCCAAGCTGCAGCAGATGCGCTTTGTCAACGATGCAAGCCACGAGCTACGAACGCCCATCGCGGTGATTCAGGGTTACGTAAACATGCTCGACCGCTGGGGCAAAGATGACCCGGACGTGCTGGCGGAATCCATCGCGTCCCTCAAGGCCGAAAGCGAGCATATGCAGGAGCTCGTGGAGCAGCTGCTGTTTTTGGCGCGCGGCGACGCCGGACGCACGGTCCTGCGGCGTGCGAATACCAACCTGGCCGCGCTGGTCGGCGAGGTATGCGAGGAGTCACAGATGATCGATGCCGCGCACACGTATCGACTGGCGTACGACGCTGCGCTTGTCAGCGACCCGCGCTGCGACGCGCCCGTTGACGTGGCGCTCGTGAAGCAGGCTCTGCGCGTGATCGTGCAAAACGCCGCCAAGTATTCGGACGCGGGCACGCCCATCTCGTTTGGCGTAGCGCCGGATGCGGGCGCAGGCACGATCGACATAAGTGTTGAGGACGAGGGTATCGGCATGAACCAGGAATCCGCAGCTCACGCGTTTGAACGGTTCTACCGCGCCGACAACGCACGCGATGCCGGCGCGCAGGGCTCGGGTCTGGGGCTCGCCATTGCCAAGTGGATCGTCGATAGCCATGGTGGTGTCATTGGCGTGACCTCAGTCGAGGGCGTCGGCAGCCGCTTTACGATTCGCCTGCCGCGGTAGGGGCGTCTCTCACGAATCGAAGGTGAATGCTTTTCCGCGAAGTGAACGACCTATTTTGGACCCCCGAAGCATCCACACTTTTTGACGCCAAAACTGCAGGAAAAACCTTACGAAACCGCAGGAAACGGTGCCTCCAAAGTGTCGATGCTCCAGAGGTCCGATTTCACTCGTTCACTTCATGGGAAACCATTCACCTTCGTTTTACGGCAGCCCGTCAGTCACCCTCTCGGCATTAAAAATGGGGTAAGGCCACGTAGCCTTACCCCATTTTTCGTTAGCTATGGCAGCTTGTGCGCTACTCGCGGCACAGGTGCACGGCGAAACCGGCAAACTCGCGCTTAAAGTACACGAGCTTGGTGCCGCCGTCGGGCAGCAGCACGCGCGACTCCTCGTTGACCTCGAGCCCGCGCTCGGCAAACCACTTCTCGGCCGCATCGATGTCGTTGACAGCAAAGCCAATGTGGCCCTTGGCGCCACGACCGTTCTGCTTCATGATCTCGACCAGCGAATCGTTAAAGTACGAAACCGGGGTCTCGATAACGGGCAGGCCCATCATCGTCGAGAACAGCTCCGCGATCTCCAGGGCGTCTGCCGGGTCAGTGGCGTTAATGCCCACATGGGCGACGCGCATGCCAAAGAGCTCTACCGGGTTGGCGTTCTGCTCACTCATACAGTCAGCGCCTACTGAGCCATAACGTCGAGGACGGCCTTCTCGGCAGCGACGCGGTTCATGCCGGTCATGAAGGGCACGCCACTCACGTACGGGCAGGTGAGGCCCTCGGGGGCAACGGTGGTGGCGATCAGCAGGTCGGCGCCCTCGTCGCAGTAGTCCTTGGCCTCGGAGATGGCGCACTGCACGATCTCGTACTTGCCGGCGTAACCGTTGGCGTCGAGCAAGGTGGCGACCTTCTGGGCAACGAACGTGGAAGTAGCAGCGCCAGCACCGCAAGCCAAAACGATCTTCTTCATAGGTAATGTCTCCCTTCATGGTTTACTTTAGGTAAGTGTACCGCAGCGAGCGATGGCGCTCAGCCTCGATGCGCTTTTATGCCAGTTTGCTTACGCGCTGCGTATAATACATCCAGTACGTGTTGTCATACCGCTCGCTTTATGAGTGACTAAGGACCCTAATATGCCCGATTCCCGCACACTCTGGACCGCCGTCGTTATCATCTGCATCGCCGTGTCGGTGTTCTTTAGCGTCAAAAAACGCACCACGTTTAAAC
>CAUGKA010000096.1 GCA_959599615.1 uncultured Collinsella sp.
GGCATGCTCAACAAGCGATGGAGTTCAACGGCCGATACCGCTGCCGAGCAAACCGAGTCCGCCTCGTCTAGCACCGTCGATCTGAGCGATATCCCGGGGCAGTACTGGTCCAACGCCAAGAAGCTCCTTAAGTCGCGCGGCGCCGATCTTTCGAATGCCGTGGTCCTGACTGATGATGGCTCAACGCCCGTCGTCGATGCCAACTGGATCGTTACTTCTGCTTACTATAACGACAGCGGCAACCTCGAAATTCAGCTCACGCACAAGAACAGCTCGGGCAACTCGTCCGACGGCCAAAGCGGTACCGACGGCTCGAGCTCCAATACGCTGGAGGACTTGAGCAACAAGGCACAGGAGCTTGGGGATAAGGCCCAAGAGCTGGGTGATACGGCTCAGAACCTGGGCGACACCGCTCAGAACTTGGGCGACATGGCGATGGATGCCTGGAACGCCCTACAAAACGGCATCTCGGGCGCGCAGGGAAACTAGCTGGTAAGTGGGCTACAGCTGCTCGGCCGGACGCTCGGGCGAGCTGAAGCCCGAATCAAATGTGACGACGCACGAGACGTTGGGCCGGCGCTCGTGCACGATGCGCGTGACGAGCTCCAGCAGCTCCTCGTCGGATATATCAAAGCCGTCGGGACGCACCAGGTCAAACGAAACGAACCCGTCGTGCTCGTGCAGGTCGTGGATGGAGAGTGCGGGGTCGATCTGCATGATGCCGCGCTTGACCCAGCCGCGCAAATCATCGCCGGTTGTCGCGATGGGGTCGCAGTGCAGCGTGATGTCAATGCCCATCTGGCGCTTGATGTCGTGCTCGATGGTGTCCAGGATCTCGTGATGTTCAAACGCGTCGCCCTCGCCGGGCATCTCCACGTGGGCGCTGGCAAACTGACGACCGGGGCCGTAGTCGTGCACCATCAGGTCGTGTGTGCCCAAGACCTGCGGATAGGACATGATCTTGTCGCGGATTGCCTGGACGAGCTTGGGGTCGGGCGCTTGCCCCAGCAACGGGCTGATGGCGTCGCGCACCAGGCCCATGCCACTGATGCAGATGAAGACGCCCACGCCCAGGCCCGCCCAGCCGTCAAGGTCAAAGCCGGTCGTCTGCGAAATAAGCACTGCGGCCAGGACCGATCCCGAGGTGATGACGTCGTTTTTGGAGTCCTGTGCTGTGGCGATGAGTGTTTCGGAATCGATACGGTTGCCCAGCGCACGGTTGAATGCGGCCATCCAGAATTTGACGAGCATGGACAAGACGAGAGCGGCTAGGGAGACCAGCGTGTAGGCGGTGGGGGAGGGCTTGATGATCTTAGTGACCGACTCGAGGATCAGGTTGATGCCGACGGCGCAAACCAGGACGGCGACAAACAAGCCGGCTAGGTACTCGTAGCGGCCGTGGCCATAGGGGTGGCCTTCGTCTGCAGGGCGGCTGGCAAGGCGGAACCCGAGCAGGCTCACGATGTTGCTCGAGGCATCGGAGAGGTTGTTGAAAGCGTCGGCGATGAGGGAGACGGAGCCGGCGAGCAGGCCTGCGATGCCCTTGGCCAGGCACAGGGTGATGTTGAGGCCAATGCAGATGAGGCTTGCGGCGAAGCCCGCGTTGGTGCGGCAGGAGGCATCGACCGGCTCGCCCTCGCTGCCGGGAACAAGCGTATGTACCAGCCGATTTACAAATAGCATAGCGGTCGTCCTCACAATCATGTTTAAGGGGATAGTGTAGCTCGCATGGGCGCACCGTGCGCCGGTGCTCAGAAAATGCAGCAATGGTCTGCCCGCGCTAACGAGCAGGCCTTCCCGTCTGCCTGGGTGGTCCATTTTGGGCCACATGGGTATGGGCATGTGCCAGTTTGCTCGACATACTTAATGTCGACAGCCCCTGTGCAAAGGAGGACGTTTCCATGGACGAGATGTTTGCCATTAAATGCCAAAACTGCGGCGGCCCTATGTACTCACACCAGGCTAAACGCAGCTTTGAGTGCGCCTATTGCGGCACGGTCGTTCCGTGGCAGGCCGATGCGGGGGAGCCCAAGAGCGCTTTGGGCATTCGCCATGCGCCGCTGACGGTTGTCGATGGGCTACTTAAGCTCACCCATGTGTCGCAGCTCGAGCGCCCGGAGGACCCGGACTGGTATTTCTTTAATTCGCACTGGCGCAATCAGTCGGTTCTGGAGCATCTGCTATGGGAGGACCGCGGCACGGCGCAGGAGTTCCAAGAAGCCACGCACGTGAGCATTCCCTGCCCCTTCTGCGGCGCGTCCTTTGAGGGCGAGTCAACGCAGCGTGTGTTTGAGTGCCCGTCCTGCGGCAACAAGATCGGCATTGCCGACCTGCTCAAGCCCGGTACGTTTAGCAAACGTCTGACCATGGGCGTGGGTGCGGAGTATGTGCCGGAGCAGGGTATTCCCTGCGAAATCTCACCGCAGCAGGCACGTGCCAACGCGCTGCAGCTGGTGCGCCAGTACCCGGATGCCTTTGCCGGGCACGACGTGGAAGACGCGATCCAAAACGACATGATGCTCTTCTATTTCCCCATGGCGCTGGCGGACCTGCGTATGATGGCGAGCTTCCCGGGCAAGGGCCTGAGCAAGGAGACCTTGGTGTACTACGAGGTACTCGATTGGGCGTATCCGCGGGCAAACTACCTGGACGTTCGTCTTATGGGCATTTTGGAGCCGTGGGACTTTGGCAAGGTGGGGCCGTTCGATCCTGCCATGCAGGAGGGCGACTTTCGCGTTGTCTCCGTCGATGCATCTACCAAGGACCAGGTGGTCATTGATAAGCTGGCGCTCGACATTGCCGGCAACGATGCCGAGGCGGTACTGGGGCTCAATAAAAAGAGCATTCGCATGTGGGCGCGCAAGGCCCGCAAGCAAAAGGACGGTCTGGTGATGGTGCCGGTCTACTTTGTCGATCGTCCGGCGACGGATAGCCGCGACGGCGAGCAGGTGCGCATCGCCGTGAACGGCCAGACGGGCCGCGCGGCCGCGGTGGTGTTTAGCGACAAGCGCGAGACGCATATCGTGGCGCCGCTCAACCTGAGCCTTCATCTGTCCGGCGAGAGCACCGTGCACGCCACGCCCATCGAGGTCAAATACGTTAAGTCGCCGTTTCTGTACCAGATCGTGCGCCGTGGAGGCGGCGAGCAACCGCGCCAGGTTGCAGCCGCCGTCGAGGGTTCCTACCGAGAAGAAAAGCCCAAACGCAAGGGCTTGTTCGCTGCGATTTTTGGTAAGTAGGGGAGTGGTGCCGGGGCGTCGGGCTGCATCGCAAGGTCATGAGACGAACTTAAGACTGCTGGGAACGTGCTACCATTGCCGATAGCCTTAATCTTGTAAGAAGCGGAGGCCAGATTATGGGTTTTGCGGATCAGCAGCTTCAGCTTCAGGTACCGTATTCTCCTGACGACACGTTTAATGCCTTGAAGGCAGCTATGGAAAAGCTGCCTAAAGTAAAAGTTGATAGTGCATCGCCCACAACAAGAACAGTTGCAGCCGAGATTGGTATGAGCCTTTGGTCTTGGGGCGAAAATATCAGTATTTCGGTTGTTCCAGTTGAAGGCGGATCTGGCGTTACTCTCAAGTCGTCATCTAAGGTCAGGGCAAACGTATTAAACGGGGGCAAAAATGCAAAGAATATTGCCAAGATAGTCGATGCCCTATCGAAGGAGCTCGAGCGGTATCCGCAGGTTTCACAGACTATTGAGACGCTGGCGGATAGTGGTTGATGTAGTTGCAAGGCTTGAGAGGCTTGCAGCACTGCGTGAGAGTGGAGTACTTACCGAGGAAGAGTTTGCTGCAGAAAAGGCAAAAATCCTTTCGTAATCAGACACGATGGTTGGATTTGCATTCTATTATTGAACTTGTTTATACCAGGCTGAAAACATCGTGTGTAATAAAGGTGCGTAGTAGCCTCGTCTTGATTGGCGGATGTAAATAAACGGTGGAACGGCTGTAAAAGAGCCTTGCCACTGGGTAAAATCAGGATGTGCCGCGGAACCCGCTCCTCAGTCGGTCAACTTTGGAAGCGCGGGCAACGCAGGTACTATCGTCTAAAGGGCCGGGTGCGACCGGCCCTTTGCATGACTCCCTTCGCTATCCGTTACTGCTTATATTCCCGCCAGATCGAGTAGAGGTTCCGGACGATGCCGGTTACATACATCGAGAGGCGCAGGATTTCAAGAAACAAGTTCATAGGCTTCACCCCAATCGGAGATCGGAGCGTTGCCCGCAGGCGGATTCCGCGGCAGTCGTAATTCTACCTCACAGGCCGCGGCGGGAGACATCCTACCCGCCCCATGGCTTGGAGCAGTGTCGATCTAACGGGCAATCAAGCCTCTAGTTCTCTTTGAATTGAGCAAGCATCTGCCCGAAGAAGCTTAGTTCGGATGGCTCATAAATGATCGAACCGCCGTCCGCGGTCCTGTAGACCCCGCAGGGGAGGTAACGCCCGTCGGGGAGGACATAGAGGCTGGCTTCCTCCTTCAGTCCTACTGGAAATAGCGGAATCCCGTTTTCGTCCACTTGGAACTCGTCTATATTTGCGATCTTCCTCTCCATGATGCCTCCTGCCTTATTTCTTGAATGGCGCCTTAAAACAGGCAGCTCTCAATCAGCTCTTTGCCGCGCAGAGTGTCGATCCACTCCTGTGGGATGGCTTTGAGACCGTATGCCGTGCCGGCGAGGGCGCCGGCGACGGCTGCGGTGGTGTCGGTGTCGTCGCCTAGGTTGACGGCGGCAAGCACGCAATCTTCGTAGCTGTTAGTGTTGACGAAACACCAGGTGGCTGCCTTAAGCGTGTCGCGCACGAAGCCACCCGACCTGATCTCCTGCTCAGGCACGCCTTTCAGATGGAGCGCCCACGAGGGGAGCACGTCGTTCATCACATCCCTCATCAGCTCGACAAATATGATGCATGCGTCGGTCGACGTTCTGTGGGCGTGCGTAATCGCGGAGACCTTGCTGACCTCTTCGTCTGTCGCATCGGTGAACGCCAGGGGAGCGATGCGCATGAGCGATCCGTTGCCGTTGTCGCGCTCGCCGGAGCCTCCTTTGCCGGTGCGCAGGGCGCGGGCGGTCGTACCGCCGTAATCGAAAACGCCGTCGATCGTATACTCGCCACGGGCAATCCAGCTTACGAACTTGTCGCGCATGTCCGCGGTGTCGATGTGCCCGAGCTCCCTAATCGAGTCGCAGGTAGCAAGCGTCATAGATGCGTCGTCGCTCCAGGTGCCGGCGGGTTGCCCATGCGTGCCGTAGCCGATCATGTCCGTGCATTCGAACGTACCGCGGGGCCTGAACTCGTAGGGAACGCCCAGCGCGTCACCGACGGCAAGCCCATAGATGCAGTCGCGCAGTGTTGTTTTCGGTCTGTCTGTCATGGAAAGCTCCTCTTATCCCGGGTGATGTGGAGCGCCGTCGGGGGTATCGGTCGCAACGTGCCGCTACCCTTGCGCTTCGCCATTAGTCGCTTCGTTGATGGCGCGGTACTCGGCACTCAGCTCGCGCGCCAGCTCTTCCTTGCTTGGAAGATACGGCAGGTATTTGGCGGCAAACACTTGGTCGTTGTCTTCGGGCAGCGTGTACTCGACGATCGAATCGCTTTTGTCCGCGCAGAGCACGATGCCTATGGGCGGATTGTCGCCTTCGTTCATGAGCTCGCGCGTGTAGTAGTTCACATACATTTGCATCTGGCCCAGGTCCTGGTGCGTAAGATCGTCCGTCTTAAGGTCGATGAGCACGAAGCAGCGCATCAGATAGTTGTAAAACACAAGGTCAATATAGAAATGGCGCCCATCAAAGGTGATGCGCCTTTGGCGCGCCTCGAAAGCGAAACCACGGCCAAGCTCCAGCAGGAACTTCTGAAGATGCGTGATGAGCGCCTGCTCTAGATCGCTCTCGCGAAACGCAGTATCGTCCGAGAAACCTAAAAACTCCAGTACATATGGGTCGCGGATGATATCCTCGGGGCGACGAGCCGGGGCGCTCTTTTGGATTTCCTGGGTGACGGCCTCCTTGCCCTTGCTGGCAAGCAGGCGCTCGCGGAACATGGTGTTGATCTGGCGCTCGAGCTGACGCGTGCTCCAGCGAGAATCGGCACATTCGTTCATGTACCATGTTCGAGCATCAGGGTCGGTTATACGCGATAACCTGCGGTAATGTGTCCAATTCAATTCGGAACGCAGCGCGTTCCGAATTGGGAACGCAAGATAAAACTGACGCATGTATCTTAAGCTTCTGGCGTTGAAGCCTCTGCCAAAATCCTTAGTCAATCTAACGGCAAGTTCGTCGATCAGTGCATCGCCATACTTGGCGCGCTCCTCTCCGCCCTGTTCATCAACAATACTCTTGCCGATCTCCCAATATGCCTCAACCATCGCAAAGTTAACGGCGGTATAGGCCTTGTCGCGAGCGGCGTTGAGAATCGAGGAAACCTGCTTGTAAAAAACTTCTGGCACGATTGCCGATTCCCCGCGGTTTGCCAGTTCACTCATCAATATCGCCCGACTTTCCTCTTGAGGACGCATCTTTATTGCATTTAGTTTAAAGACTCGTACGGACACGAATCGCTGCGCTGTCTGGCAACTTCGCATGGGAGCCTTGCGGTGACTAAAATGTGGCCATAGAGGCAGTTTTAGCGAATCCCGCGGGAGTGACACGTATGGATAACAACACTTTGCTACTCCTTCATGTCAAAAACAGGGGCGCAGAACGGTATTCTGCGCCCCTGATTGAGCCGATGCGTCTGAAAGCCGGCTTGCCTATTCGCTAGCGCCTTCGCTGTCTTCGCGATCGTTGGCAAGCATTGCCGCGCCGGCGACCGTCGTCGCTACGGCGGCGGCAGCGAGCCCGGCGGCAACGCCAGAACCGTCGCCCGTGCCGGCGAGCTTCTCGCCCGATCCCTTGCTCTTGTTGCCCTTGCCGTTCTTGTCGGCGCTGCCCGCGTTGGTGCCGGTGCCGGTGTTGCCTGCACCGCCCGCGTCGCCCGAAGCCGTCACAGTAAAGCTTGCGGCTCCGTCGGTGGCAAGCTCGTAGTTCTGCGCCGCGTCGCCCAACAGGCCTTTCGCACGCACCCAATACGTCCCCGCGGCAAATGCCTCATCCTCGGCCATTGCCGTGCCCGGAGCGCCGTCCGCGTCGTGCACAAACTCGAGCTGGGCCGTGCAGGCATCGGTTTCGAGCTTGCCCTCGAGTGATGCCGCAATCTTGGCGCGCACGTCTTCGCCGGCCTTAAGGCCTTCGAGTCCCTCAAAATGGGGCGTCAGCGCGCGTGGATCGATATCGATGGGCACAGAGCCCTGCAGCCCCGTAACGGTCTCGTTGCCCAGGGCGTCGACATCCACGTATTCAATGGCAAACGCATGGCCCGAAGCTGTCGCGTTGAGCGCGTTGCTGCTGTCAGCAAGGCGGAAATGACCCTCGCCAACGGTCTTGCCATCCTGGAATGAGGCATCGCTCAGCGAGTCGCCGTACGTCATGCGCATGCGGGTCGGGAGATAGTACGGGAGATAGTAC
>CAUGKA010000097.1 GCA_959599615.1 uncultured Collinsella sp.
TGTGTGGCGCGGGGCCTGGCTACTTGGTCTTGGCAACCAGCAGCGGATCGCCAAGCTTGACGAGCGGATTGCCGCCGATAAGCGTGCCAGACTCGCCGACGTGGTCGATGCTCTTGAGGCGGTCGAGCTCAGAGATGATGACGGTCACGATGTCCTCGTGACCGGCGGCCTTGATAGCGTCGCGGTCGAAGCTGATGAGCGGCTGGCCGGCCTTGACCGTGTCGCCCATCTCGACAAAGCGGGCAAAACCCTTGCCGTTCATTTCCACGGTGCCCAGGCCAACATGGATGAACACGCGCAGGCCGTCCTCGGTAATCATGCCGATGGAGTGGTTGGTGACGGTGGTGGCGCCGATGCGACCGTTGGCGGGGGCGTAAATGGTGTCGGTAATGGGCTCGATGCCGTAGCCCTGGCCGAGCATACCCGAGGCGATGGTCTCGTCGGGAACCTCACTCAGATTGACGAGCACGCCGTTGACGGGAGCGTAGATGACGCCTTCGCGGGTGGCGAAGCTTGCTGCGGGCGGAACGGACGCCTCGCCCGACGAAGTGAACGTGGACTTGAGCGAATCGAGCAGACCCATAGATGCCTCCAACGTATCAGGCGTGCATGTTGCACGCGTGTGGTTTGCCGGAAACGTTTCGTACGTGTTTCCCAGCACGGTCAGCGCTCCTATTTTACGCTGCTTAACGATGCCTCTGAACAGCGATTTTGTGATATATCAGTTGAAGGCCAACTTATTGCGGGGGTGTTTCTGCGCCGCGGGCTCAAGTGGGGTACGCTAAGGTGCGAAAAACGAGTGCGCACGAATCGCACGGAGGGAGCACCTATGATTATTGAGAACCATGCGCTGTGGGGCGAGGAGCCGACCGAGGATTATCCGGCGACGTTTACGTATCTGGGTGCCGAGCCACTGCCCGACAAGCCAAATGGTCGTCGCCCGGCAGTGATTATCTGCGGCGGAGGCGGGTTTACGCACATCGCTCCGCACGAGCAGGATCCGGTGGCATTTGCGTTTTTGGATCACGGGTATCAGGCCTTCGTGCTCAATTATGTGACGAGCGGTACGGGCGACGTGAGTTTTCCGCACCCGCAGGCCGATCTTGCCAAGATGGTCGCCACAGTGCGTGCGAACGTCGACGAGTGGCATGTCGATCCCAAGCGCGTGTGCGTCGTGGGATTCTCGGCGGGCGGCATGATCTGCGCTTCGCTGGCAACGCAGTGGAAGACGGGTCCCTTTGCGGCGCTTGCCGGGGCGCGTCCGGACGATATCCGTCCCGATGCCGTGGTGCTGGGCTATCCGCTGCTCGACCTTGCCTATGTGCGCGACATGCAGACGCGCGACCCGCGCATCGACCTGCGCGTGCCCAAGACCGGTGGCAAGACGGGGCGCGATTTGCTCAACGACTATCTGTCGATGGTGACGGGCGGCGAGGCGACCGATGAGCACCTGGCCGACATTTGCCCTACCACGCACGTTTCGCGCCAGATGCCCCCGACCTTTGTGTGGGGCGTTTCGGACGACAAGACGGCGCCGGTCGCGCAGGTCTACCCGTTTGCGCAGCGCATGGCCGAGGAGGGTGTTGCATGCGAGATGCACGTCTTTGACCAGGGTGGCCACGGCCTTTCGCTCGGCAACGCCAATACCGCGGTCGACAACGAGGACAAGCAGGTTTCGGTCCGTCCTTGGATCCGCCTAGCCTTCCGCTTCCTGGAGCGCCATATGTAAAAGTAGACTACTTGCCCGTTTCAAAAAGTCTGCTTAGAGGAGGAGCCATGCTTGAGGGTACGTATATGGTTTCGGCCCAGACGCCGGTGGGGAGTAAACGCGGCGAGGTG
Source organism: uncultured Collinsella sp. (assembly GCA_959599615.1). Lineage (GTDB taxonomy): Bacteria > Actinomycetota > Coriobacteriia > Coriobacteriales > Coriobacteriaceae > Collinsella. Next base: position 1,840 of record CAUGKA010000097.1, read on the forward strand.
ACGTTTTCACATGGGGTGAACGGCGCGCTCAAGGCAGTACTAAACGTCAGGGGTCTCAATATCGCTCTCTCGAGTGCCCGCGCTGAGGGCGATTTCTTTGAGCTCTCGGGTACTATCTCCCACGTCTTGATGGGCAAGGCGCCCTTTACATGCACGGGGTCGGTTGAGGGTGATCGACTCACTGCTACCGCGCGGTCGGGTTCCATTTCGATCTCGCTGAGCGGTATGCGCAAAGAGCTTTCGGGGCGCACCGCATAAAGTTTGCGCAGGTAAACATCGGTATTTGACTTTATAAAATAGTTCAGAGCGCTATCATTTGTCGTTACGAGTTGGTTAGCCCCGGTAAACGGTTAACCGCGTCTAACGAAAGGATGAGCGCGTGAAGCTCGATACACTCGAGATTGGAAAGGACGCCGTTGTCGCATCGGTGACATCCGACGATCAGGCGCTCCGACAGCATATTTTGGACATGGGCCTAACGCCGGGCACCGAAGTCACCATGATGAAGCACGCTCCCATGGGCGACCCGCTCGAGATCCGTCTGCGTGGCTACGAGTTGACGCTGCGCAAGGACGATGCTGCTCGCATCGAGCTCGTGGGTGTTCACGACACAGACACGGGTCCGCGCACTAACGCCGCAATCGGCACGACGGAGCACCCGGCGCTCGGCGAGGGAACGTATTCGCCCCGCGCGGCAAAGACGGCCGTGCCCGAGGGCGCGCCGCTGCACTTTGCCCTCGCCGGCAACCAAAACTGCGGTAAGACCACGCTGTTCAACCAGCTGACGGGCTCCAACCAACACGTCGGTAACTTTCCCGGCGTGACGGTCGACCGCAAAGACGGAACCATCCGTAATCACCCCGAGGCGAGCGTCACCGATCTGCCCGGCATCTATTCGCTGTCGCCGTACACAGGCGAGGAGATCGTCAGCCGCCAATTCATCCTCGACGAGCATCCCGATGCCATCATCGACATCATCGACGCCACCAACATCGAGCGCAACCTGTATTTGACGCTGCAACTCATGGAGCTCGACCGCCCCATGGTCATCGCGCTCAACATGATGGACGAGGTGACGGCCAACGGCGGCGCCGTGGACGTCAACCTGCTCGAGAGCCTGTTGGGCGTGCCTGTTGTCCCCATTAGCGCTGCCCGCAACGAGGGCATCGGCGAGTTGGTGGATCATGTCTTGCACGTGGCGCGGTTCCGCGAGCGCCCCGGTCGCCTGGACTTCTGCGCGCCCGATGGTCCAGACGGCGGCGCGCTGCATCGCTGCATTCACGGCATCGCCAACCTTATCGAGGACCATGCCGCGACGGCGCATATCCCGGTGCGTTTTGCGGCGACCAAGCTGGTTGAGGGCGACGAGCTGGTAACCGAGGCGCTTCACCTGGATCGCAACGAGCTTGACGCCATCGAGCACATCATTACCCAGATGGAGGGCGAGGCCGGCACCGACCGCCTGTCCGCGCTGGCCGATATGCGCTTTAGCTTTATCGGCGACGTGTGTGGGCGTTGCGTCGTCAAGCCGCGCGAGAGCCGCGAGCACGTGCGCTCCGTTAAGATCGACCGCATCCTGACGGGTCGCTACACGGCCATCCCGGCGTTTCTGGTGATCATGGGCCTCGTCTTTTGGCTGACGTTTGGCGTGATCGGCGCGGCGTTGCAGGGACTCATGGAGGACGGCATCGCTGCCGTCATCGCCTCGGCCGATGCGGGTCTCAAAGCGTTCGGCACCAACGATGTGGTGCGCTCGCTGGCTGTCGACGGCGTGCTTACGGGCGTGGGCAGCGTGCTGACCTTCCTGCCGATTATCGTCGTGCTCTTTTTGTTCCTTTCCATTCTGGAAGACTCCGGATACATGGCACGCGTGGCCTTTGTTATGGATAAGGTACTGCGTCGCTTTGGCCTTTCGGGCCGCAGCTTCGTTCCCATGCTCGTCGGTTTTGGCTGCACCGTGCCGGCTATCATGTCGACCCGTACGCTCCCATCCGAGCACGACCGCAAGATGACGGTCATGCTCACGCCGTTCATGAGCTGCTCGGCCAAGTTGCCGGTCTACGGTCTGCTGTGCGGGGCGTTTTTCCCACAGGCGACGGTTCCCGCCATGGTCTCGCTCTATCTGATTGGCATTGCGGTCGGTTGCATCGCGGCTTTGGTGCTCAACCGCACGGCATTTAAGGGCGACCCGGTGCCGTTTATCATGGAGCTTCCCAATTACCGCTTGCCGAGTATCAAGACGACGGTGATGTTGGCATGGGATAAGGCCAAGGACTTTATTACCAAGGCCTTTACCATTATCTTTGCCGCTACGGTGGTCATCTGGTTCCTGCAGACGTTCGATATCCGCTTTAACGTGGTCGCCGATCAGTCGCAAAGCCTGCTTGCCGGTCTGGGTAGCATCATTGCGCCGGTGTTGGCCCCGCTCGGCTTTGGCGACTGGCGCGCCTCGACGGCGCTCGTCACCGGACTTATCGCCAAGGAGAGCGTCATTTCGACCCTCACCGTGCTTTTGGGCGCAACCTCTCCCGCGGTGCTGTCAACCATGTTTTCGCCGTTTACCGCTTACGTGTTCCTGGTCTTTACGCTGCTGTACCCGCCCTGCGTGGCGTCCATCGGCGCCGTCAAGAGCGAGCTGGGCGCGCGCTATGCCGTTGCCGTGTTCGCGTTTCAAGTGACGGTCGCCTGGATCGTGGCGTTTGTCGTGCATTCGGCGGGCATATTGCTGGGGTTGGCTTAGGGGCGCGTTGATGCTCCGCGCTTTTGGGTGAGCAACAATTCAATAAATATGAGCCAAAATACCGGCAATTGTCGGCCTGCGGGGACTGTCCTACGCTGCAGATTGCCGTTCGCTGCCTATTTGCTGCCGTTTACGGATTCGTAAATACTTGCAATCGTCGGTCGATTTAACCGCATTACGCGATGCCGATGCGCATTTTGTGTGCTCCTTTCTACAATCACTTTGTGTCTATTGCCGAACATGTCTTCCGTTTCGCCTGTGTGGGGACGTGGAGTGCAATAGTCGTTTGTAGAGGCTCATTGAGGAGGGAATTGATGAAAGAAAAATTCCAATCGTTCGGAAAGGCAATGCTCGTTCCGATTACGCTCATTGCCATTTCCGGTCTCTTTTTGGGTATCGGTAGCGTTTTTACGACCGAACTGACCCTTGTGTCCCTTGGCGTTAATTGGGACTGGTATGCCGCTTCGCCGCTCTTTACGTTCTTCTCGGTATTTAAGGGTCTCGGCGAGGTAATCATTGGAAATCTCGGTGTTTTGTTTGCCGTGGGCTGCGCCTTCTCCTTGTCTCGCAAAGAGAAGGGCTGGGCTGCCTTTTCTGCCCTTGTCTGCTATCTCACCATGCTCAAGACGGTTGAGATTCTGCTTGGAGCAGCTGGCTTGGCTGCCGACAATACAACGGTGGAAGCTCTTCAGAAGGTCGGCCTTACGTCCATTCAGGCGAGTGAGCAGTCCGCACTCTACACTACCTCGCTCGGCTTTTTTGGCTACAGCTCTGGTGTCTTTGGTGGCATTATCGTAGGCTGCCTGGTCGCTTGGATTACCGGCCGTTTTTACAAGACCAAGCTTCCAACGGCGCTGGCGTTTTTTGCGGGCAGTCGAACGGTCCCCATTGTATCGCTGGTCGCCGGTGGCGTCCTGGGCGGCATCATGTACTTCGTCTGGCCCGTCATCGGTGGATGCTTTTCGGGTATTGCGACGTTCGTGAAAGGCTCCGGTCTGGTCGGTACGTTTGTCTATCGCTGGGTGCTCGAGAGCCTTGTGCCGTTTGGCTTGCATCCGCTGCTCGAGACGCCCATGTATTGGACTGAGCTTGGCGGCTCCATGGTCGTCGATGGAACGCGTGTGGTGGGCAATAGCGCCATTCAGCTTGCACAGCTCGCTTCTCCCAGCAGCGACAAGCTCTTGGTTAGGGCCTTCATGGCTGGCTATGGCATTAACGATTACGCGTTGTTCCCGGGCATCGCCCTTGCTATGTGGTCTTGTGCCAAGCCCCAGAACCGCAAGAAGGTTGCTGGTCTTTTAATCCCCACAGTGATTTCGACTGTTTTCTTTGGTGTCACGGAGCCTATTCTCTTTACGTTCCTGTTTGCCGCCCCCTGGCTCTACTTTGGCGTTTACGCTCCGCTTTCCGGACTGGGTGAAGTTCTCTCGGAGGCAATGGGCGTTTCGGTGTACCAGGGAAATATCAAGGACCTGATCCCATTCTTATTCCGCCCCGAGAAGCTTAATCTGCTTCCGTACCTTATTCTGCTCCCCGCCTTTTTCCTGGCAGCTTTCTTCCTCTTCCGGTTCTTTATTACTAAGTTCGATATCAAGACGCCCGGTCGAGACGATGGTGACGATATTGAGTTGATCAACAGCAGAGCTGAGTTCGAGGCAAAGGCCGCTGAGGCAAAGGGCGAGTCTGGTAGCACTCCCGAGAAGGCAGTCCAGAGCCGTGCGACCAAGGACAGCGCGCTTGCTGTTGGCATTGTCGAAGCGCTTGGTGGAGCCGACAACATTGATGATCTTGACAACTGCATCTCACGTCTTCGCGTGATTGTCAAGGATGGTTCTAAGGTTGCAGACGACGAGGTGTTCACCAAGAATCTTGAAGCTATGGGCGTTATTCGCCTGAGCGACAAGGCGATCCAGGTCATTTACGGTCCTCGTGTCGGCGAAGTCGCTTCTGAGGTGCACGAAGTTCTCGGTGACGAGTAAAACGCGCAAGTGGCTTTCAATTGCATAGTGCAATTCCAGGGCTTGGCTTCCTATCGCATGATTTAGGGGGCCAAGCCTTCTTGTGTTAGATTGTCAAGGCAGATGCTCAATAGTTCTTCGAATGCGAGAATGCAACTTCCGGTAAAGCAGTTAGGCTTAACGTTCTTAAGATCGATTGGGTGATCGTCATGTATCGTAAAGATCGCGTCTGCCGTCTTGGCGAGCTCGCTGTCTTCGTTGCCGGTAAACGCGAGGGTCGTAATGCCCGCGTCGTGGCATGCCCTTGCGGTTTCCAGGATGGCTTCTGTTTGGCCCGATTTGGATATGAGCATCATGCAGCTGAGCGTATTTCGGTTGGATTCGACAAACTGATCGGTTTCTAGGAAGTCCTGTATGACGGCTAAAAAGCCAAGTCCAACGAGCTTGGTCGCCATGTACTGCGCAACGATGCGTGAGAAGCCCTCTCCGTTTACTCCGATCATTCTGTTGCGATGTAGTGCGGCGATGAATACGTCTACATCTCCGGTGTGGCATACGAAGTGGACGCTACTGTCTTTGAGTGATTGATTCATTTCGCGGGAGACATGCTGAAGGTGCTTGAGATCGTACATCATTTCGCGGTAGCCACGGTAGCCGAGCTTTTTCGAAAGCCTGATGACTGTCGTCATGCTGGTAAAGCATGCCGTGGCGACGGGTTTTATGCCAATATCATCGAGGGTGTCGATATTGTTGAGTAGGTATTCGAGTACGCTTTGCTCGGTTTCGGATAGCTTTGCGGCTGAGTAAAGCTTGGAAATCTGCTTTTTATCAACCATCGGTGCCCCTTCCCGCCGGACGTGTGTGGCCGCTTCCGTTGCGTAAATAATAACTCCTTGGGGAATTCCTTTCCCGCCTTGCAGCCGGGGCGGGAAGCGGCCCTCCATGCT
>CAUGKA010000098.1 GCA_959599615.1 uncultured Collinsella sp.
GACTGTTTTGAAGCTCCAAAGCGCCAAACAGTCCGTATCTCACCGCAACTTACAAACAACTGGGTCAGTTCCGGCACGGAGATTAGCATTGAGCTGACCGCGCGCCAAGAAAAGGGCCTATTTACTACGTTTAACTCGAGAGGGCCGACCATACCCGCCTTTTCCGAATATTTGCAAGCCCTCTACCTGCGGTTTTAATTTCATAATCTTTGTCATGGTCGAGGGTGTGGTAGCAAACGTAGTAGATAGGCCCGTTTTGCGGCATACGACCCATTCAAGCCCAATCTCGAAGGCTGGAGAAAGCCCTTCATCCACGCCTGTGAGCGAAAACCAAATAGAATGAAAGGCAAATGGAAAAGCCCGTTTAACGAGCGGAGGACATATGCGCGACGTAGCCGAAAGCGACTGGAAGCTGTTTAAGAAAATGCTTCCTCAATGGCAAGAACGTTATATGGAAAAGCTCATCGGCCAGTATGTTGAGATACTGAACGGCGACAGTGAAGCGTCCAGTAGATTTTGGGCACTAGAAGAGCGCCTCAATAGAGACAAGCTGTCCTCAGGCGTAATTGCAAACGACATTCGCCGCAGCACAATGCACCGCGAGATAGCCAATTTGCTTATCGACAGCGTGATCACCCTTGACGACCTTGACGGTTTTACCGAGGACATTAAGAGCTATGCGCAACACTGGATTGGCCAGTAAGAGCACTGAACGACAGACATCCCCAGCAAAACGGGGCAAACGCCGGGCCACCTAATGGTTGTCCGGCGTTTGCCCAGATAAAACCTGCCAAAATAAACCTGTCCCTTTTTGGCAGGTTACTCGGCACTCTTGAGGGCACCGACCATGTCAATCTTGTTGAGGGTACGGTTGGTGGCGAGGTTGACGATAAACGTAAAGCCAAAGGAAAGCACCACGGCGAGCACGTAGCTTAGCGGCTCGACTTCGACGTCAAAGTACAGCGACGGCATCTGCAAAATGTACGTAAAACTCTCGGCCAGCAAGCCGCCCAGCGGCACGCCCAGCGCAGCGCCGATCGCCGTGAGGATCAACGTCTCCTTGTTGACGTAGTGATGCACCTCACCACGGCGGAAGCCCAGCACCTTGATGGTCGCCAGCTCGCGTTCGCGCTCCGAAATATTCGTATTAGACAGCGTAAACACCACCACAAACGACAGGCACGCCGCCATAAAGGTCACAAGCACCACGACCGAGTTGATGATGGTGAAGTTGGCCTCATAATTCTCCCAATGCTCGGACGTACTCGAAATTGTGAGCCAACCGTCACTCTTAAGCTTCTTGCTAAACGCAATCTGGTCGGCCGACGAACCCTTAAGCAGCACAAAGACGCCGTTAAGGCGTGCACTTCGACCGAACGCACGCTCATAGGTGCTCTGCGTCATATAAAGCGTGTTGCCCAGATAGTTGAGCGAGATGTCGCTGACTTTGACCTTGGCAACATTGAGCGACGAATCCTGGACGTGAGCCGTGTCACCCGGCTTGATCCCCAGCACCAGCTGAGAGCTCTTGCTCAAATACACGTCTCCGTCACGCAGGGCGAGCGGTTCTTTGGACTCATCCTCCAGGCGCACGTAATCGCCCAAGTCACCCGTGCGGTCGTCGGGAATCACGATGAGCTGCACGGTCTCGCTCTTGCCGCCAAACGTAAAGGTGACGTTGTCGGTCATAATCGGCAGGGTCGAGGTCACCGTCACGTTGGAATCATTGGCCGTGCTGCGCTCATCCAATGCCGCGCACGTCTGCGAAAAATCGTCGGGATTGGCGACCGCCAGCAAGTCATAGCGCGTGATATGCCCGTACTGTTTGGGCGAAAGCGCCACCGACGTATCGCGAATTCCCATACCGCAAATCACGAGCGCCGTGCAGCCGGCGATACCGAAGATGGTCATAAAGGCGCGCTTTTTGTAGCGGAATAAGTTGCGTGCAGCGACCTTGTTCAAAAAGCTCATGCGGTGCCAGATAAAGCCGATGCGCTCGAGCAGAATGCGCGAGCCGGCGCGTGGGGCCTTGGGGCGCATGAGCGAGGCAGGGGTCTCGGCCATCTCGTGGCGGCAGGCGATAATCGTGGCTCCCACCACGCCCACGGCAAACAGCGCCACCGAAACGATCGAGGACACGATGTCGTACGAAAGTAGCATCTGGGGCAGCGAGTACATGTCGTCGAACACCGTAAACAAGAACAGCGGCAGACCCACAAATCCGATGATATTGCCGAGCACGCCACCGATCAGACACGCCCACAGCGAGTAGTCCACATATTTGGACAGGATACGCCCGCGTGAATAGCCGAGCGCCTTGTACAGGCCAATAAGCGTGCGCTCCTCCTCGACCATGCGGGTGGCGGTGGTGAGGCTGATAAGCACGGCGACGATAAAGAAGATGAACGGGAACACCGTGGCGATGGCCTCGATCGAAGAACTATCGCTCTCGACGCTCGAGTAGCTTGCGATATTGCCGCGGTCCTGGATGTACCAGGTGCATTCGCCCAGGTCAGAGAGCTCGGCGCGGGCATCGGCAAACTGCTGGTCGGCGGCGGCACGGCGCTTGTCCAGGTCGGCTTGCGCCTGCGCACGCTCGTCGCTGCCCTCGGCCATGCGATTGATGTTGTCCTGCTCGATCCCAAAGACCATATTCGCCTGACGCTCAGCCGCGTCCAAGCTCGCCGGTGTGTCGACCGTCAGCTCCTGAGTGCGCGCCTTCTCACGCTCCTCGCGGATCTTCTCGATATTGCCCTTGACCTCATTGATCTTTGCCGAGTAGGCATCCGAATAGGAGTTGAGGCTCTTGGCTCCCTCGACGACCACGTGGACAGCGGAGTAGGAAGAAGATGTCGCGGCATCCTCGCTCACGTAGAACTTGTAGTCCGCAGTCGAAGCAGCGCGAAAGGCGTTGACTGTCGAGTCGGAGCTCACGTCGGTGGGATCGAGAACCTCGGCCGTGATGGTATAGTCTCCATCGGCAAACTGGTCCTTGGCGCTTTGGTTCGACGAGCTCGCATCGTTGGCGGCAAAGCTCACCGTATCGCCGATTTTCTTGCCCGAAGCCTTCAAAAAACGTGAGGTCACTGCCACTTCGCCCGAAGTCTCGGGCAGCTCGCCGCGTACTAGCACCGGTTGGTCAATATTCTCTTTGGAAAGGCTCTGCACGACCACGCGCTCGCGCGTTGTACCCACGGCGGTGTAGGCGGTCTCGGTGTAGATGCCCTCGGCCGTCTCGACGCCATCGACCTCTTGAATGGCAGCAAGATCGTCATCGGTCAGACCATAGGTCGACTGCACGTTGATGTCATAAACATTCTGCTGGTCAAAGTAAGCGTCGACCGAATCGCACAAGTCCTCGCACCCCGCTTTGAGGCCGCACATAACGCTCACACCGAGCGCCGTGATTACGACGATAGACAGGAAGCGTTTGAGGCTGCCGCGAATCGTGCGGTAGATGCCACGGCGAAAAACCATCGGCACCATATCGTTTGAGCTTTGGGCAGTGCGGTAGGTCGTAAAATCCTGCTCGCGCTCCGTGTTCTGCGCGTCGCGGCGTTGGCTGTTTTGGCGATCCTGGTCCATGGGCGCTACCACTCGATCGTCTCGATAGGCACAGGATTTTGCTGGACCGTCTCGCTCTCCACGCGGCCATTCTTAAAGCGAATCAGGCGATCGGCCATGGGCGCCAGCGCGGAGTTGTGGGTGATGATAATGACCGTAATGCTTTGCTTGCGACAGGTGTCCTGCAACAGCTGCAGAATCTGCTTGCCGGTTTTGTAGTCGAGTGCACCCGTCGGCTCGTCGCAAAGGAGCAGCTTAGGGTTCTTGGCCAGCGCGCGGGCGATGGACACGCGCTGCTGCTCGCCGCCCGAAAGCTGCGCCGGAAAGTTGGCGAGGCGCTCACCCAGGCCGACCTGGCGAAGCGTCTGTTCGGCATCGAGCGAATCAGGGCAGATCTGAGCTGCGAGCTCGACGTTTTCGAGGGCCGTCAGGTTGGGTACCAGATTGTAGAACTGGAAAACAAAGCCGACGTCGGCGCGGCGGTATTCCACGAGCTGCGCCTCGTTGGCGGAGCTCACGTCGCGTCCGTCCACCGTCACGGTGCCGGAGGTCGCCGTATCCATGCCGCCCAGAATGTTGAGGGCCGTGGTTTTACCGGCGCCCGAAGCGCCCAGGATAATAGCGAGCTCGCCGCGCTCAACCGTAAAGCTCGCGCCGTCGAGTGCGTGAATGCGCGCGTCGCCCTCGCCGTATGCCTTGATGACATCTTTGAATTCGATATAGGCCATCGATCGGTTCCCATCTGGTCGGATAACTCTTTAGTATTACCCATTTCGCACCGACCAAAAAGGGACAGGTTCATTTTGGCAGGTTTTATATGGGGAAACGTACCTCTTTGGGGGCAGCGCGGGACGCGCAGGGGCGGCCGTGCAGATCGGCACAGCCGTCTCACGTGGAATCGACCGACGCCTGCCTTTCCGTGACACCGGCAACTCGTTTTTGCTTGTTGGCATGGCCGCCATTATGCCTTGGGACTGAGCACTCAAATTCTCACTCCTCATTGCCACGCTTGCCGCAAGCTATCAGGGTGACGAGATGACGACGCTCGCTGTAGCAGCGCAGCCACACTCTATAAGCGAGGCGTTTGCCAGCAAAAAAGCGCGCGACAGGGTAAGCCCGCCGCGCGCTATCCTATGCGGACTAGTTATTGTTGTTGGTCATCGAGGCCACTGCTGCCGCAAGATTGGAAATGGGCATCGTCTGCAACCAGATGCGACCGGGACCGGTGAGCACGGTGTTGAACACGCCCTCGCCACCAAACATGATGTTTTTGACGCCCTTGACCATTTGAGCGTCAATGCTCACGGTCTCCTCAAAGCCGGCCACGTTGCCGGTATCCACAATCATCTGCTGGCCAGCAGCGAGCTCGTACTCAACCAGGTCGCCGTCGATCTCGGCAAAAGCAACACCCGAGCCCGTGAGCTTCTGCATGATAAAGCCCTCGCCGCCAAAGACGCCGGCCTTTGCCTTCTTGTTAAAGTGAATGCTCAACTCGACGCCACTTTCCGCGGCAAGGAACGAACGCTTCTGCAAAATCCAGCTCTTGCCCGGACCGATCTCGATTGGCACGATGCGGCCGGGGAAGCAGGAGCCAAACGCGATCATGCCATCGCCACGCGCGGTCCAAATGTTTTGGAACAATGCCTCACCCGAAAAAGCCTTGGAGAACATCTTGCCGATGCCACCGCCCGAGGTAGACATTTCCATGTTGGGGGTCATCCAAGCCATGGCGCCGCTTTCGGTGATCATGGATTCGCCATCGCCAAGGTTGCACGTAACAACCGGGAAAGCCCCTCCGCCGATCTCGTACTGCATGACCGTCTCCTTTCCACTCAGGAGCCGAATAACGATGCCTATATTTTAGCAGGTAGAGATGCATATGTTCACACCGCCCATGCCCTCTCCTGCGGACGTTTCCCCAGATAAAACCTGCCAAAATAAACCTGTTCCTTTTTGGCAGGTTTTAAAGGCAAACGGTGAAGGTGATCTGGTTGCCGTGACCGGATACGGTGGCGGCGCCTCCATGGGCCTCGGCGATGGCACGCACCACGGACAGGCCCACGCCCGAGCCACCCGTCTTGGAGCTGCGCGACGCATCCGCACGATAGAAGCGATCGAACAATCGGTCCAGGTCGCCCTCGGGCAGCTCGTCCACGGCGTTCGATACGACAAGCTCGGCGGCGCCCTTGCCTTTGCCGTGCGAAACGGCGCACAGGCTCAGCTCAATCACGCTGCCCTCGCTCGCATAGCGCGTGGCGTTGTCCAGTAGCAACTCAACCACCTGCGCCACCGCCGCGGCATCGGCATGGGTCCGCACGCCGGTCGCAATCGACGTCGACAGGCGTTTACCGCCTGAGACCGCCACCGACTTAAACGGCGCCGCCGCCTTGTTCACCGCCTCCGAAAGATCGATCGACGCCATGGTAAAGCCCGCCGAGCCCTCGTCCATGCGTGCCAAGAACACCAAGCGCTCCGTGAGCGCCGATAATAGCGCACCCGCACTCGCCTTAGTGCTGCCTTAGCAGGTCGATGAGCATATTTAAAAAAGCAAGGTTATAGCTTAGTCGGACTTAAGGAACGGGCGGCTTCACATCTCGCCCTGCAAACAACGCCCGTACAGCGAGCGCGCTTGCCGCATGGGCGTTGCGGCCGCCTGCAGCTTATAGATAGGCACCCTCGAGGCGCAGCAGCCACTCCTTGCGATCCAGTCCACCGGCGTATCCGTTGAGCGATCCGTCGGCCGCGACCACGCGATGGCACGGCACGATAATCGAAATAGGGTTGCGAGCGACCGCAGCCCCCACCGCGCGAGGAGATACAACGGGCGCTTCATTTCCCGGTACACGATGTCGAGCGGCAACACGCTGGGCGATCTCGCCATACGTAGCGACCTCGCCACGCGGGATCGAAAGCAGCTCAAACCAAACCTCACGCTGAAACGCCGTGCCGATCATATGCAACGGCGGCGTAAACCGAGGTTCCTGCCCTGCAAAATAAGCATTCAGCCAAGCCCAGGAACGCTCAAGCACCGAAGAGGCCGCACCATTTGCCGGACTCACCGACGACATGCCACCAGTACCGGAAACCGCATCGACGCCTTCAACATGTTCGGAGTCTTCACGGAGAAGCGTGGAGCCAAAGTGCTCCTGCCCCTCAAACCAAAGCCCCGTCAGACCGCGGCCATCAGCGGCAAGCAGAATTTCGCCCAAAGGCGAAGCAAACGTCGTCGTGACCACCAGCGGCTCCTTTCAAAACTCCGCAACATAATACCGCGAATTGTGCAGACAACCTCGCAGATACGTCTGGGCGGGCTCGCAATTGCTTAAGCGAGGGCGCTTTCCCCAATCAAGCGAAGAAGACGCAGAGCTTCGACGCCAAAGCAGTACCCCTACCAGCTGAGTTCTAATACTTTTCCCGAGAAGTGAACGAGTAAAAACGAAGCCCCGGAGCATCCACACCTTTAGACCGCAAAACCGCAGGATTCGCACAACAAAACCGCAGGAAATAGCGGTCAAAATATGCCAATGCTTCGGGGGTCCAAATAAGGTCGTTCACTTCTCGGGAAAAGTATTAGACCCCGATTCGCCCCAACCCCAAAGTCACCTCAGGCAGCAGGCGCGAAGCGCCGAGGCCGCCGCTGGGACCATAGCCCGCAACAGCCGCGCGCCCCCACATCAGCCCAGCGGCCCCAACCAACAACGGCCCCATCGCAGACCGCTCGCAGCAGCGTCACCGCAGGCGGGGGCCGGGCTTGGTTTTCAGAACATTCCGCAGACCAGTGCGGCGCCTTGTCCGCGGCTCC
>CAUGKA010000099.1 GCA_959599615.1 uncultured Collinsella sp.
CAATGTGTTCGGCTGAGATCGGAAATCAACCCTTTGCGACACTTGCCGCGAAGAGGGGATATCCGCTTTGGCGGTTTACTTCCCCTGCACCATGGTGAGGGAGATTTTCTTGCGGTCGCGATCGACCTTTTCGACCCACACCTTGACCGTGTCACCGACGCGCACCACGTCGCTCGGGTGCTTGACGAAGCGGTTGGCCAGCTTGGAGATGTGCACGAGGCCGTCCTGGTGCACGCCCACGTCGACGAAGGCGCCAAAGTCGACGACGTTGCGCACCGTGCCCTTGAGCTCCATGCCGGGCTCCAGGTCGTCGATGGAAAGTGCCGAGCGGCTAAAGACCACCTCGGGCGCGTCGTCGCGCGGGTCGCGGCCGGGCTTCTTGAGCTCGTTGACAATGTCGATGAGCGTTAGGGTGCCGCAGTCTAGATCGCTTGCCAGCGCCGAGATGCTGCCCAGACGGCGCTCGATATCGGGCACGCCGCCGCGGTTGAGCTCGCTGGCTTTAACGCCGGCGCGCTCCAGGACAGACGTGGCCACCTCATAGCTCTCGGGGTGGACGCTTGTCGCGTCGAGCGGGTTTTTGCCGCCGCTGATGCGCAGGAAGCCCGCGGCGTTGAGATATGCCTTGGGTCCCAGCTTGGGGACCTTCTTAAGCTGGCGGCGATCGGTAAAGGCGCCGTTTTCCTCGCGGTAGGCCACGATGTTTTTGGCCACGCTTGGCGTAATGCCCGACACGTAGCCCAGCAGGCTCGCGCTTGCGGTGTTTACATCGACGCCCACGCGGTTGACGACGTCCTCCACCACGTGGCCCAGCGTGCGCGAGAGCTCGGCCTGGTCAAGGTCGTGCTGGTACTGGCCTACGCCGATGGACTGGGGCGGAATCTTGACGAGCTCTGCCAGCGGGTCCTGCAGGCGACGACCCAAGCTCATGGCGCCGCGCACGGTGACATCCAGATCGGGATACTCCTGGCTCGCGAGCTCGGAGGCGGAGTACACCGACGCGCCGGCCTCGTTGACGATGGTGTAGCGAAGGCTGGGCGCCTGCTCGGCAATGAACTCCGAGACGACTTCTTCGGTCTCGCGGCTGGCGGTGCCGTTGCCGATGACGATGGTGTTGACGCCGTCCTTTTTGACGAGGCGGGCGAGCTCGCGCTTGGTGCCGGCGACGTCGTGGCGTGGTTTGGTGGGGTAGACCACGCCGTGGTCGAGCAGCTTGCCGGTCTCGTCCATGACGGCGACCTTGCAGCCGGTGCGGTAGCCCGGGTCGAGCGCGAGCACGCGGGCACCGTGCACGGGGCGTGCCGAGAGCAGGCCCTCGAGATTCTTGGCAAAGACGTTGATGGCCTCGGTCTGGGCACGAACGGTGAGTTTGGCGCGGGCCTCGCGCTCCAGGGAGGGGGCCATAAGGCGCTTGTAGCCGTCGGCGATGGCGGCGTCGAAGACCGGGGCGAAGACGCCCTGGCGTCGGGGCCAACGGCTACCGAGGCGTGCCGTGGCGGCGGCGCCGTCGACGTTGACGCGTACGCGGAGCTTGCCCTCGCGCTCGCCGCGGTCGATGGCAAGGATGCGGTGGTTGGGGATCTTGCGCACGGGTTCGTCGTAGTTGTAGTAGGGCTCGTAGGGGGTCTTCTCGGCGGGGTCGGTTGCCTCGACGACGATGTCGGCGGTGTTTTGCGTAAAGGCGCGCAGGTCGGCGACGTTCTCGGGGTCCTCGGCTACCGTCTCGGCCACGATGTCAGCGGCGCCAGCGAGCGCCTTCTCGGGCGTGTCGAAGCCGGCCTCCTCGTTGACGTATGCCGCGGCGGCGTCGAGCGCGCTGCCCTTGGCCGAGGCCTGCATGATGACCATGTTGGCAAGCGGCTCCAGACCTGCCTCGCGGGCCTTCTGCGCGCGGGTCATGCGCTTTTTACGGTAGGGCTTGTAGAGGTCTTCGACGCGCTGGAGCTGTGTGGCCTCGCGAATCTGCTGCTCGAGCTCGGGCGTGAGTTTGCCCTGGGCGTCGATGAGCAGGATGACGTCCTCTTTACGCTGTTCAAGATTGCGCAGGTAGGACAGGCGCTCGTCGAGCGCGCGCAGGGCAACGTCGTCCATGCCGCCCGTTGCTTCCTTGCGGTAGCGCGAGATAAAGGGGATGGTGTTGCCCTCGTCGATGAGCTTGACGGCTGCCTCGACGTTGGCGGCCTTAAGGTTGAGCTCGCGGGCGAGCTGGGCGATAAGATCCATGAAACTCCTTGCGTTTGAGGTGCGTTTGCGGCACAGGGCTACCAAGGATACCACCCGTCCCAAAAGACTGTTTTGGGGCCGCGCCATGAAAACGGCCTATCTACTACGTTTGAACCGTATGGGTCGACCATCCCCGGTTTTCCGAGAATACGCAAGCCGTCTACCTGCGGCTTTTATTTCGCGAAATTTGGCATGGTTAAGGGCGATCGGTTAAACGTAGTAGATAGGCGCGTTTCGTGGCGAACGAATCAAGCCGAGGTGCAAAATAGCCCCCGCCCCAGAAAAATCGTCGGCAAGGTAGCAAAATGCCCCGCGGGCAGGAGGCTGCTCGCGGGGCAAAGAAGAGGGACTTATTGATGGCAGACCGAGGGACTCGGCATGGGGTTTCTGTCGCGGCCGCTCTTAAGGCGTTACAGCTCGACGAGCTGGCCGGTCTCGGCGGCCTCCTTGATGGCGTTAAGCAGCGTGAGCGTCTTGACGTTGTCGGCCGGCGTCACGACGGGCTCGACCTCGCGGCGGACGACCTTCACAAAGTGCTTGAGCTGCATCTTGTGGGGAAGCGCCGGGTCGACGGCCGGGATCTCCATCTGCAGCGGCTTGTGCCAGTTAGAGGCGCCGTCGTAGGAGAACTGGTGCAGGCGGGGCAGCGACAGGGCACCCTTAGTACCGCCGATAAAGTAGGCGTCGGCGTCGAAGGGACGGTACTGCGGGTCCTCGCGAGCGGTTGCCTCCCAGTTCCAGGGGCTGGCGGTGGCGTCGGAGATGGTCATGCTCGCGAGCGCGCCATCGGCAAAGCGGACGTTGACCACGGCGGAGTCCTCGGTCTCAAAACCGCGGGCGGCGCTGGACTGCATGCCCTGGGCGGCAACGGGCTCGCCCAGCAGGTAACGGAGCAGGTCGACGTCGTGCACTAGGTTGACCAGGATCGGGCCGGCACCCTTCTTGCGGCGCCACTCGACATCAAAGTACTCGTCATTCTTATAGATCATGTAGTGGAAGCTCGACACGGTGAGCTTGCCCAGCTCGCCGGACTCGATGATCTCCTTGGCCTTGTTCACAAACGGGTTGTGGCGACGGTGCTGACCCACGAGTACGGGCACGCCGGCGGTCTCGGCCTCGGCGGCGAAGGCCTGGGCATCCTCGAGATCGTTGGAGATCGGCTTTTCGACCAGCGGCACGATGTTGCGTTTGATGGCCTCGCGGGCAACGCCCAGGTGCAGGTCGTTGGGGGTGGCGATGATGACAGCCTCGGGCTTGACCTCGTCCATCATCTGGGCGGGATCGGTGTAAAACGGCACGCCGGCGGCCTCGGCCGTGGCGCGGGCGCCCTCAAAGGCGTCGGCGATGGCGACGAGCTCGGCCTCGGGCTCCTCGGTGACAAAGCGGATGTGGTTGCGGCCCATGGCGCCGGCGCCGATGACGGCAATGCGGACGGGGTTGAGCTCAGACATTTCGACTCCTTAATACTGGTGACCGGTGGAATGCGGCAAGAGGACGGCCCTTGCCGCATCGATACAACTAGGCGGACTTCTTCTTGCTGTCGGAGACCATCATGTAGACGGTGAGCACGACGGCGATGGCGGCAATCACGATGGCGCCGTAGAAGGACTGCTGGTAAGCGGCGCTGCCGGCCTCGGCGTGATACAGCACGGCGGTGATGGGCTGGCTGATCCAGGTAGAAGCGGCGTAGCCCAAAAACATGATGCCGTAGTTGACGCCGATGTTGCTGGTGCCAAAGGCGCCACCGGTGAGCGGCGGGTAGATGACGAGCAGGGCGCCAAAGCTAAAGCCGAGCAGGGCGAGCGCCACAAAGAACATGCTCTGTGTAAAGCTCATCGACATGATGACGAGCGCGACGATGGTCACGACAAGGCTGATGAGCAGCGACTTGTAGGCACCGATCTTGTCGATGATCTGGCCAAAGGAAAGGCGACCGACCAGGTTGGCGCAGGTGTTGACGGAGACGACCACGCCGCCGAGGGCGACGGCTGCGGCACTCGTGGGGTCGGCGAAGAGCTGGACGGCGGCGATGGAGGCAACCTTGCCCACGAGCAGGGTGCCCGCGGTGGCGGCGAAGGCGAAGGTGGCGATGAGGACCCAGAAGCGCGGGGTTTTGACCATCTCGCCCGGGGTGAGGTCGCCGAAGGTGCCGGCGTGCGCGCCGCCCTTGGGGGCCTCGAAGCCCTCGGGCAGCCAACCGGCCTCGGGGGCCTTCAGGAACAGGGCGGAGGCGGCGATCGTCACAAAGAAGATGACGCCGAGTGCCTTAAGGGCGCCAAAGATGCCAAGGCTCGGGATGAGCAGCGAGGCGAGCACCGGGGACAGCACGGCGGGGCCGGCGGTCGAAGCGGCCAGGGTGATGCCGGAGGCGAGGCCCTTTTTGTCGATGAACCACTTTTGGCCGGTGGTGAGCGCGGGGTTGTAGCCCAGGCCGTTGCCGATGGCGGCGACGAGCGAGAACCACAGGTAGAACTGCCACGGCTCGGTGACGGTGCCGGACATGAACCAGCCCACGCCGTAGCACACGGCGGCAGCGATCACGACGTTGCGCGGGCCGATCTTATCGGAGATGCGGCCGGCGAAGATGCCCGTCACGGCCATGATGGTCTGGAAGACCGGGAAAGCCCAGGTAAGTGCGCTGGACCACTCGGGGTAGACGGCGAGCAGGTTCTTGGACACGACGGAGTACAGCGCGATGGAGCTGATGAAGAACATGGTGACGCACGCGGCGGACAGCACGACGGCGCGACCCTTGTTGGAGTTGGTGGAAGCCATGGGACTCTTTCTAATCGATGCGGGGGGAGGGGAGGGGCAAACGCCGCTGAGGTGCTTGCCCCGCGCCCCTTTCTACCGGGCTGGTTTACTGGTCAGTCGGCTTTGCGACGCCGGACTCATCGGACCAGAGCTCGACGCCCTTGTTCTTGAGGTAGTTGTCGGCAAAGGCGCGGCGGCCGCCGGGCTTGGCGGTGAGGTCGCCCATCATGTTGGAGAAGCCGCCGTCGACCTTGATGGCGTCGCCGGTGGTAAAGTCTGAGCGCGTGGACGCCAGGAACATGACGGCGTTGGCGATATCGCTGACCTCGCCGATGCGACGCGTGGCGATGAGGCGGCTGCGGCTCTTCTCGACCTCGGGATCGGCGTAAAAGCTTGCCGACATGGGGGTCTTGACGAAGCAGGGCTCGACGCAGTTGGAGCGCACGCCGTAGGGACCCCACTCGGCAGCCAGCATCTTGGACATCATGTTGACGCCCGCCTTGGTGGAGCTGTACACGCCCGAGAACGTTTCGGGGGAGTGACTGGCGACGGTGGAGATGTGAACCAGGCGGCCCTGGCCGGCCTTGATCATCTCGCGACCAAAGCGCTGCGAGGTGATGAAGTAGCCGGTGAGGTTGACGTTGATGACCTCGTTCCAGTCGGAGAGCGGCAGGTCCTCCATGGCTGCGAAGCGCAGGATGCCGGCGGTGTTGACGAGAACGTCGACGCGGCCGAAGTTGGCGATGGTGGCGTCGACGGCGGCCTGAACCTCGGCCTCGTCGGTGGCGTTCATCTTGTAGCCCTCGGCGTGGATGCCAAACTCGGCAGCGAGGTCGGCGGCAGCGGCCTTGACCTTCTCCTCGTCCAGGTCGAGCAGGACGACGTTAGCGCCATTGCGGGCGAACTCGCGGCAAATCTCGACGCCCATGCCGCCGAGCGCTCCAGTCACAGCGCAAACATCGCCCTCGAGCTTAAGCCAATTGCTCATAGGAACTTCCCTTCTTATGCCTCCCGGTGGGTCGCTCCCATTAACCGACCCACGTGGTTTTCGCTGGTTATCGTATGCTTTGCATTTGCGCAGGTGAATTGCATATTTGTTAGAATGGCGTTAACCATAGGTTTACACTGTGCGATGCAGTTTATTCTCAATTGAGCGCATGACCTGCGAAAACAACCTCCTGTGGCACCATGTGGCCACGGGCGCGAAAACGGGAGATTGACGTGTACGATCGACGACTTGAGGCCATATCGGCCGCTGCGGAGCTGGGAAGCTTCTCGCGTGCGGCGGCACAATTGCGCGTGTCGACTCCGGCGCTCGTCAAGCAGGTGTCGGGCTTCGAGGCCGAGTTCGGCATCACGCTGTTCGAACGCTCGCACTCGGGCGTCAAAGTGACGCCGGCCGGCGCACTGCTGGTGGACGACGCGCGCTCGATCATGCGGCAGTCCGAGGACGCGCTGCGCCGTGCCCGACGCGCGGCGGGCGATGGCGGTGCCGTGCGCCTGGGCGTGTCGATGATGTGCCCGGGGCGCCAAACGCTGTCGATGTGGTCGGGCATCCACGATCTGGAACCGTCGCTGCGATTTGAAATCGTGCCGGTAAGCGATCTCTACGACGAGCGCGAGACCGTCATGCGTAGCTTGGGCCGCGAGGTCGATGTGGTGCAATCGAGTTTTTCTACCCCACGCTGGGGTGATGCCTGCCAAAAGCTCCGCATTGTCAACGTGCCGTTTTATATCGATCTGCGGCGCACGAGCCCGCTGGCGCGCAAGAATCGCATTACGGTTGCCGACTTGGAGGGTATGCGTCTGCGCGTACTGCGCCACGGCAACGACGCCATGGACAGCCTGCGCATCGATCTTTTGGCCGATGGCGGCGTGGACGTGATCGACGTGGACAGTTTTGACTTTGCGCTCTTTAACGAGGCGGAGGAAAAGGGCGACGCGGTGCTCACTTGCGGGGCGTGGTCGGGCGTGCACCCGGCTTTTGTAGGCGTGCCGTTCCTATGTGGCCGCGAGGTGCCGGTCTTCTTGCACTACCCGCTCGAGCCCACCCTCCAAGTACAAAAATTCGTCAACGCCATGGCCCAACTCCTCAAGTAGCTCATTTGGCGCGGGTAGTCTTTTTGGGACGGGGCTTTTTTAGCTACCCAATCTGGTGCCGTCGAAGCATGACGCCGTATTTGGCACAGGGTAGCTAAAAAGCCCCGTCCCAAAAAGACTAACAAAACGAGGCCCTGGCCAAATGGCCAGGGCCTCACAAACTTTTATTCCGTTCTAAATGACGGGCTGATTGCGCGCAGGAGGGTGCCCC
>CAUGKA010000100.1 GCA_959599615.1 uncultured Collinsella sp.
CACGATGGCCTCGATCAGGTTCTGCGGCACGTCCCTGTAGTTCGCCAGAAGCTGCTTGGTGTCCTTGGGCAGGCAGTAGCCGCCGTAGCCGAAGCTGGGGTTGTTGTAGTGGCTGCCGATGCGCGGCTCCAGGCACACGCCGTCGATGACGTCGCGAGTGTTGAGGCCGCGGACCTCGCAGTAGGTGTCAAGCTCGTTGAAGTAGGCCACGCGCAACGCCAGGTAGGTGTTGGCGAAGAGCTTGACGGCCTCGGCCTCGGTGGTGCCCAGCACGAGCTCGGGGATGCCCACGGTACCGTCGGCGTTCACGCGCTCCAACTCCGCGGGGTCGGCGCCCTGTGCGAGCAGGCCGGCGAAGCGCTCGGCAGCAGTAACGGCATCGGCATCGTCCTTCGGCGCGCCCACCACGATGCGGCTGGGGTGCAGGTTGTCGTAGAGCGCCCTGCTCTCGCGCAGGAACTCCGGGCTGAAGAAGATCTTGCTGTCGCCCAGCCTCTCGCGAAGGCCCGCAGTATAGCCGACGGGAATCGTGGACTTGATGACGATCCAGGCATCCGGGTTCACCGAGCGCACGGCGGCGATGGCGGCCTCGACGGAGGAAGTGTCGAAGAAGTTCCTATCGCTGTCGTAGTTGGTGGGCGTCGCGATTACGGCGTAGTCGGCACCCGTGTAGGCCTCGGCCACGTCCACGGTGGCGTGCAGGTCGAGCTTGCGCTCCTCCGCCTTGGCCTCCGCCAGGAAGCGCTCGATCTCGTCGTCCTGGATGGGCGACACGAAGTTGTTGATCTTCTCGACCTTCTCGGAAACGATGTCCAGCGCGTGCACCTCGTTGTGCTGCGAGAGCAGGACAGCGAGGGACAGGCCGACGTAGCCGGTACCGGCGACGGCAATCTTCATTTTCTTCTCCGATTTGGTTCGTGCATCTGAACTGTTCATTAGTACGCATCGCTCCCGTTGAAGACCTCCAGAACCGTGAGGAGGACGATCTTGAGATCCATGACGATTCCGCGCTTGGCTATGTACTCGAGATCACGGCGGACCATGCCGTCGAACCCGGTGGAGTTTCGCTCCGTCACCTGCCAGAGCCCCGTAATGCCTGGCTTCACAGCAAGCCTCTGCAGATCGAACTCGGTGTACTCCGCGACTTCGTTCGGCAGCGGCGGGCGCGGACCCACCACGGACATCTGACCCAGAAAGACGTTCAGGAACTGCGGGAACTCATCGATGGAGTGTTTGCGGATGAATCTGCCGATCCTGGTGACGCGGGGATCTTCCTTCATCTTGAACATCGCGCCGGCGATCTCGTTCTGCCCCTTGAGCTCGGCGAGGCGCTCGTCGGCGTCCTTGTACATGGAGCGGAACTTCCACATGCGGAACGTGCTCAGGCTGCCGTCGGGGCGGGTCTGTCCCACGCGAATCTGGCTGTAGAAGGGGTTGCCCTCGCTCTCCAAGCGGATGGCAGCGGCAAGAATCAGACTGGGGATGGTGATGGCACCGAGCACGAAACCGCTGAACACGATGTCGAACGTGCGCTTCATAGCCCTGTAGGCCAGGCGCGAACGATCCCAGTCCATGATGGACTGCATGGCCTTGTAGCGGCCGACGCCCTCACGCCGGTCCATGGCCTGAGCAATCAGCGCCGCCCCCGCGGGCGCATCCGTTGCAAATTGAGTTTTATCCGACGCGTTTTCTTCCAAGACTTCGTCCCCGGGTCGGGGATCCTCCCTGTTCTGTGTAGCGGTCGCCTACAACTAGGCGATCGCCTTTTTAAGGTTTCGCATGACGCGCTGCTCAGCCGATAACACGGCTAGGCCAACGCGCGTAGTTACACGTCGGCCGCACAGGTCGAGCTCCAAATAAGCAGTGCTCTTGCGTCTGTTAATGGTTTTGATAAGGCCTTCGTGGCCCAGCAGCGGGCCTGCCGTAACTACGACCTGGTCGCCGTCTTTTAGGGCCTCACTTATGGGCACTACGCGGTCTCCCCTATGCGTAAAGCTGCTTATGAGTTGAGTCTCTTCTTTTGCCAGCGGCACAAACTGACCATCCTGGGATAACACCCGGGCAAAGTCGTCCATGCGTAGCAGATTCTGTTGCACGGTGCGGGGATCTGCCGTATCGCAGATAAGATAACCGGAAAAGAGCGGCTTGGTCGTACTGACCCATTCGCCGTGTACTTTGATCTCGGTTTGAAATTGGGGATAAAAGAGCTCCTGCATGGCGCTCGCCGGCACCATGCGCTCGATGCGCTCGCGCATTACGTCTTCGCGACCGTTAATGACCTGGATCACATACCACACGAGCACCACCCCCTTGTTGTCTTACGTGTGGCTCACGGGGTTTGGGTATGGCTTCGCCAGGGCGCTTGTGCGCGAAGGCGCTCCATATTCAAACCCTGAGCCCAGTCAGACAAGCACGTGGCTCTGCCCCACCGTGAACGGTATGTACAAATGCAGTTGCTAGAGACGCGGACGTGTATCGCAAAATGACCGCATCCCCAGCTGGCTGCGTGCGAGCTAGTTAAGCGGGTACAAAACTGGACCGCACGCAAACAGCTATAGGACTGCTACGTTTTGGCATACGAACTACAAGAATTTGCATCTCATAAATAAACCAACGCAAATTATAAGAGCCGCATGACTTCTTTATTGGAGCTCGTGGTGTTTCTGGCACCGCCGTTACGGCCGGATGCTGATCGACCCTGCGCTTTGTGACTTGCTGGAGCCGTGAGCACAGTTGAACTCATGTAACGTTAGGTATTCTAGCACAAGCTGGTAGCGAAACTGATTTGGCTTGCGTTGGATAACATATCGTTCATTTGACGTGCTCAAGGTGGTTGTTCTGGGATGTTGTTCACGTTGCTGCTGGTTATTGGGGTGCGAGCGGTGGTTAGGGATGCTCCTGAAGCCCGAATTGACCAGCGAGGTGTACTGGTAATCGCGATTGTCTAACAAACTATGTACAGACATGGGAAATAAATTGTGCAACTTTTTGTTATGTGGGTATGGGTTTGTGGCTTGTAGCGTTTTCACATGAAAAAAGGCCTTCGGAATACCGAAGA
The DNA here is from genome assembly GCA_959599615.1 of uncultured Collinsella sp. Taxonomy (GTDB): domain Bacteria; phylum Actinomycetota; class Coriobacteriia; order Coriobacteriales; family Coriobacteriaceae; genus Collinsella. The sequence continues at coordinate 3,059 of CAUGKA010000100.1, forward strand.
CCTTTACATTCACGATGGTGGAGACGAGGGGGATCGAACCCCTGACCTCTTGACTGCCAGTCAAGCGCTCTCCCAGCTGAGCTACGCCCCCGTGACGATGTAGTACTATAGGGGAAGACTTTCTTTAATGCAAGGACTTTTTTGGGGTTGTTGGGGTGACTTACGGGATTTTTGGGACAGGTCCTAAAATTTCACCCTGGCCTTCGGCCAGAGCGCAATTTTAAGGCCAGTCCCAAAAATCCCTGCTCCGTCCCGATAAAACCCTCACGCTAGTAGGAATCCGATTGCGGTTCCTTGGTGGACGGTTATGTTTGCGGTGGTTCTTACTATGTTGCTGATGCCCGTGTCGGCCAAGAGGCCCAGGGGGCAGTGGTTTAGTTCCCATTCTAGGCCGTGTTCGCTTACCTCGGTGTTGGGGGCTATGGCGATGATGGAGAAGGTTTTGCCGGTTGCATTCTCAATGGTCCAGGATTCGCCTTCGCGCAGAATGCGAGCCGTGGTCTTGTCCTCGGCAATCCAGACGGGAGCATCTTTGTAGTTGGCTAATAGGCCTAGGACGCTTAGGGCCATGTCGGGACGGCCGCCCGTAGCGCAAGTCGCAACCACTTCGGCACCCGGCCAGCGACGGCGGACGGAATCGAGCGCCAACGCCAGATCGGTATAGTCCTTGTAGGGGTCGTGACGCTCAACTTCAAAGTCCTCAGCGGCATCAACAAGAGCGCGACCGGCTTCGCTTACCGTGTCGGCATCCCCTACATATACGTCGCAGCCCAGCCCCGCGCTCAGCAGCGCATCGAGCCCGCGGTCCACGGCGACAACGTGGTCGCACTCCCCTGCTAGCCTACGCAACAGAACCGCGCTCGCCACTACGGGCGAGCCGCAGACCACTAATACCTTGCAAGCCACAGCCCTCGCCTATCCCTCAAACGAAAGCACGCGGGCCAGATCCAGCTCCTCGTAGCTGTCGATAAAGAAATCGCAGTTGGCGCGTACGTCGTCGCGCTTCATGCGGCCGTGCGGGTCATAGATGCCCACACGCTTAAAGCCGGCAGCGCCGGAGCTCTTAAGGCCAAAGACCGCATCCTCAAACACCCATGCGCGCTCAAACTGATGACCATGGTGCTCCTCCAGACGGCGCAGCGCCAGCTCGTATACGTCGGGGAACTGTTTTGAGCGTCCTGCCTCACCCGTCGTGTTAACAAACTCCATGTACGCGTCGAGCCCGGCTCCCGCTAGCGCAGACTTAACCAGCTCGGCCGGCGTGGACGTGGCAACGCACATGGCAATACCGGCCTCCTTCGCCTGCTCCAAAAATGCAAGCAGACCCTCGCGTGGCGGCACCTTAGAGTAGCCATCGATCAGAATGTCGCTCAGCTCGCGATACAGCTCCTCGCCATTCGCGCCAATGCCCCACGTGTCGTGGTAGGCCTGGCACTCGTCCTCGAGTGACAAATGCTCAAACTGGGCAAAATCATCGACCGTCACGTCAATACCGTGACGGTGCAATAACTCGGGCTGGGCATAGGCCCAAACGGGGGTGCTATTAACCAGTGTGCCGTCGCAATCGAAAATAAAAGCGACATTGTGAGCGGCGGTCTGGGACATAAACATACCTTTCGATGTCAAATGGTAAACAACCTGCTAAAAACGTTTTACCAAACGTTAATCTAATAGTCTAGAAACCCTATTTGGTAAAACTGTCAAGAGTTTTACCATCGCAATTCTGCCAGTGGTATAAACATGGCGCTCGCCGATTAAACGCCGCCGCAAATCCACTTTTCTCCATAAAAGTAACGAACAGGTGTTATCGTATTTCGTGCCGAAAGTTCCACCGAGCACGCGAGGTGGAACGAATCATAGAACTATCGCCGTCCCCTCGATTCGTGCAGCCTTGGACCTTTCGCATCTAGTCACCAAGGCAACACGCTGCCGCGTCATGATGGGATCAAACGTGAGCGATACAAAGCTAAAGCCAGCAACCAAAAAGCCTGCTACCCGTAAAGCCGCCCCGCACGCACCGGAGCTCTCTAAGGACGATGTCTACCTGTTTGGCATTGGCATGTGGGAGCGCAGCTGGGAAAAGATGGGCGCGCACCCCGACACGCAGAACCGTACGCGCGGTTGGCGCTTTTGCGTTTGGGCGCCCGACGTAAAGAGCGTCCATGTCATTGGCGAATTTAACGACTGGAATGAGGAAGCCAACCCGCTGGTGCCCGTGCATACGAGCGCTATTTGGGAAGGCTTTATTCCTGGTGCCGAGCAGGGCCAGCTCTATAAATATCTCATCGAGACCAACGAGGGCGAGAAGCTCTACAAGGCCGATCCGTATGCCTTTAAGGCCGAGTGCCCTCCGGGTACCGCCAGCGTGCTGTGGACCCTCGATGGCTACCAGTGGAACGACGCCGCATGGCTCAAGCGCCGCGCCAGCCATAACCACATGTCGCAGCCCCTTAACATCTACGAGGTGCATATTGGCTCGTGGAAGCGCCACGGCGATGCGCCGCAGGGCGAGCCGGACGAGTACGGCAACTACCCCGGTCCCATGGATCCCTTCCCCGCACAGCGCGGCGAGTTCTACACTTACGACGACCTGTCGGTGGAGCTCGTGGACTACGTGCGCGACATGGGCTACACGCATATCGAGGTCATGCCGCTCATGGAGCATCCCTTCGACGGCTCCTGGGGCTACCAGACGACCGGCTACTATGCCGCCACGTCGCGCTATGGCGACCCGCAGCAACTCATGCACTTTATCGATGCGTGCCACGAGGCGGGCATCGGTGTGATCATGGACTGGGTGCCCGGCGGTTTTTGCGCCGACTCCCACGGCCTTGCTACCTTTAACGGCCATATGCTGTTTGAGCACGAGATTCACCCCAACTGGGGCACGCACAAGTTCGACTTCGCCCGTGGCGAGGTCCGCTCCTTTCTGGTCTCCAACGTGCTGTACTGGCTCGAGAACTTCCATGTTGACGGCATTCGCATGGACGGCGTGTCCAGCATGCTGTACCTCAACTTTGGCATTGATGATCCCGGCCAAAAGAAGTTCAACAAGTACGGTACCGAGGAGGACCTGGACGCCAGCGCGTTTATCCGCCAGGTCAACTGCGCTGTGGAGGCCCACTTCCCCGACGTGATGATGATGGCCGAGGAGTCTACCGCGTGGCCGCTCGTGACCTATCCGCCGCAGGACGGCGGCCTGGGCTTCCACTACAAGTGGGACATGGGCTGGATGAACGACACCCTGCACTACATGCAGACCGATTTTCCGTGGCGCCCCGGCAACCACGGCCTGCTCACGTTCTCCATCATGTATGCCTTTACCGAGAACTTCATTTGCCCGTTGAGCCACGACGAGGTCGTGCACGGCAAGTGCTCGCTCATCGGCCGCATGCCGGGCGACTGGTGGCGCCAGTTTGCCGGCCTGCGCACGCTGGCCTTCTACCAGATGACGCACCCCGGCGCCAAGCTCAACTTTATGGGCAACGAAATCGGTCAGTTTATTGAGTGGCGCTACTACGAGTCCATCCAGTGGTTCCTGACCGAGGAGTATGAGACCCACCGTCATCATCAGGCGTTTATCAAGGCGCTCAATCACCTGTACACCGCCGAGCCCGCTCTGTACGAGCGCGGCTACACCGACGACGGCTTTACCTGGATTGACGCGGACAACTCCAAGCAGTCCATCGTGAGCTTTGTGCGCCAGGGTGAGGACGTCGATGACGACCTGGTGATCCTGATCAACTTTGACCCCGCGAGCTACGAGAGCTTCCGCGTGGGCGTGCCGCGCGAGGGCGACTGGGAGGTCATCTTCGACTCCGACCGTCCCGAGTTTGGCGGCAGCGGCTATGCCGGCGAGGAGCCCTACGCCTGCTCGAGCGAGCCCTATCCCTGGAACGGGCAGATGGACTCCATTGAGATTAAGGTGCCCGGCCTGGCAGGCGTGGTGCTTAAGCGCCGCGGTCCCAGCAGCTACAAGCCGCCGGTGGTCGAGGAACCCAAGGCTGCGCCCAAGAAGCGCACGTCCTCGGTAAAGCCCAAGCCTGCGGCTGCTAAGAAGGCTCCGGCTAAGGCGAAGGCTACCAAGCCCGCTGCCAAGGCTTCGGCCAAGTCCACCACGGCCAAAAAGGCAGCCACCAAAAAGGCTGCTCCCAAGGCCAAGACAGGCGCTGTTAAGGCATCTGGCAAGGATGCGTAACAAAGTCGTTACACATGTAATT
>CAUGKA010000101.1 GCA_959599615.1 uncultured Collinsella sp.
GGAGAACGCACAATTTTGGGATAATGCAATGGGTGACGAATCTAATGAATTTCAATACCTGCACGCGGCGTACCCAGTCTCGTAGCTCCGGAGTGTCCTCTTCAAACGACATGAACGCATAGTCAACGTAGGGAAAATGGTTCTCGCAGGCATATTCGGGATCCTGGCTGAACACCGAGAAGTCCATAACCACCGTCTTGCCCGCATCATGCCATTCGGGCAGGAGGTCCAAACAATTGCCAAACAGGTCGGTGTGAATGATGTCATGTTCTAGGATAAACGCCCGGTCGTCTTCATTCGGTCGATATGTCTCCATTACGCCATCGATTGCCTCGAGATGTACGCGATCGACGCCGTCTTTCAACGCCATGAGCATCACCGAGGTGTCGCCATCCTCCACCCGCAGATGTGAGATATCGAACCCCTCGGCGGCCAGCGCCTCCCTCATCTTGTCTCCGTACTCGTCCTTGCCGACGACCGACACGGCGGATACCGAAACGCCCATTCGTGCAAGATGGATACCCCAGTCAATGCCATTACCAGTCGGATAGAACACGCCGATGTTTTGATAGACGTCCGCACAGCAAAAACCAGCCGCACACGCTTTAATACCCATGGTCTTCTCCAATGTTCAAAAGGGGGCCCACCACATAACGAGCCCCCTTTTCGCGTTTCGCTTATTGTTTTGCATCGGTTGTCCAAGGCCTCATAGCCAGACCGCCGTACGCTTTCTTAAGCTATTCGACGATTGGCGCTCCGTGGCCCCAAGAACCTTCCATGCCGCACACGGTCGAGGCAAACCCGGCAGCAAAGTCGAGCGCGCGCTCGATGGCCTCGGCGCCATCCTCGCCACGCTTGGCGGAATCGAGATAGCACATCAAAAACGAGGTGAGGAACGAGTCGCCCGCCCCCATGGTGTCCTTCATGTCCGTTACCGGTTTAGCCAGCTGGCGGTAATAACGCTTGCCGTCGTAAGCGATGCAGCCCTCGGCGCCCGCCGTAGCCGACACAAAACGCGGACCCAGACCCTTCACCCATGCCAGACGCTCGCGAATCTCGTCCTCACTCGCGGCATCCGCCGCACTAAAGAAAGCAAAATCGACGTAGGGCGCAATCTGCTCGTAGTACTCGTCGGTGGAGTCGTCCGAAAAGTCAAAAGAGACCGTGACGCCCGCAGCCTTCAACTTGGGCAGCTCGCGCTCGGTAAAGCAATAGTTGCCCGAATGAACCACATCGAACTGCTTCATGTACGAAAGGTCAAAGCGATCGAGGACATAGCGCGCATCGCCACGGATACCGCCCTCGTTGGAGCCGAGGAAGACACGGTCACCGTCAACGACGGTCACGCGAGCCGCTCCGTTCTCGCCAATCATCTGCTCGCACTTGCCAAGCTCGATACCCTCATCCTCGAGGCTTGCAATGACATGCTCGGCAGCGGCGTCATTGCCAAAAATGCCCATGTATGCAGAGCGTGCGGCACCGCATTTCTTGGCATAAACGGCGAAGTTCACCGCGTTGCCGCCAGGATACATGGTGTGGATATGCTCGTAGCGATCGACGACGTTGTCGCCAAATCCGAGCGCGTTAACGTTAAATGCCATGGCCTTTGCCCCTTCTAGTACTCGACAACACCCATATAGCGACGGAAATCGGGATCGTGATCAAACACCTTGCCGCGTGCAGCACGCAGCTCGCAGTTCATGGCGTAGAACAGCACCGGGTCCAGATAGGCACGGACGCTCGCCGGCACGGCTTCCATACCGTACTCCTTGGCATCGAGCACCATCAGCGTATCGGTATGCGTCTTAAGGAACGCCAGGGCGCGCTCGTCCATAGCACGGCACTCGCTGGAGCCCATCTGCAGGAAGTAAAAAACGCCATCCTGAGTAGCCTCGAAGGGACCGTGGAAGTACTCGGCAGAGTGGATGTAGCTGCAGTGCTGCCACTGCATCTCCATAAGAGAGCAGATAGCGAAACCGTAGGTCTGGCTAAAGTTGGGACCGCTGCCCAGAATGTAGAAGAACTCGTGCTCCTGGCAAAGCTTGGCAAAACGATCGCCCAGCTCGGCATTTACCTTCTCACGTGCCGGGGGAAGAATCTTATCCATCTCGGCGATACCGGCATACATATCGGCAAGATCGGCGTAGCCCTCCTGTTGATCGAGCAGCTCGGCCGCAAGCGACAGCGAAATGCCAGCGGGGACCTCGGCCTGCGGCACGCCCTCGCCCCACGGGTAGACCCACGTGGTCCACTTGCCGGAGTCAATCTTGGATCCAGCGTTGTCGGTCTGGGCGATTACCGTAGCGCCGGCAGCAAGGGCAATCTCACAGCCCTCGACGACCTCGGGGGTGTTGCCACTGTGGCTGCAAGCAATGACCAGGGATTTCTCACCTAAGCGGCGTGGGCGCATGATATCAAACTCGCGAGCCGTATAGATATACGAAGTGAAGGTGGTTGCCTCGCGCTGCAGAAGCTCATGAGCCGGGATCAAATCGATCATGGAGCCACCGCAAGCAATCCAGTAGACGCTGTCGAACTTGCCCTTCTCGGCAATTGCCTCTTTGATCAGATCGTGTGCGTTCATATCCAGTTCCTTTCTTGTTTGGCCCGCAATCAATGACGTTGGTTGCGTAGCCGATAGTTGTTTTAGTCAATCAGATATTTCTCGAATGCGGCCATGTTCTTGGCATCTGCCGCCGCGGGGTCATCGTAGTAACGACCGTCCGTGATTTCCTGGCCCAGCATGCCGTCGAAACCATGGGCGTTGAGTGTGGCGACGAAGGCGTCCATATCGTGCTTGCCATCGCCCCACACCAGATGGCCATACGGATCACCGTCGATAAAGTGCATCTCGTGTATTGCCCCATCACCAAAGGCGGCAAACCAGTCCTCGAGCGTCTCACCTGCAACGCCCATCGCGGTTGTATCAACCATGGGCTGTAAGTACGGGCTCGCAACCTCGTCAATCATGCGCTTCGCATCGGAAACCGTCGTCACAAGGTTGCTCTCCTCGGGACGCAGGCTTTCCATCGTAAGCACCAAACCGTGCTCGCCGGCATACTCCGCCAGAATGGACAAGTGCTCGCGGCTGCGCTTCCAGGCTTCCTCGCGGTCCTCGTCCCAGTCGCCCCAGCCCGAGTTAACGGACATACGGTCGCACCCAAGTACCTCGGCAAGCTCAATGCCGTGCTTAAAGTACGCCAGGCTGCGCTGTTCATGCAGCGGCTTGCGTGCGCAGTATTGCCAAGGATAGACAACATTCTCGGGGCACAGAGTACGATACCTAAGCCCACGGTCTACAGCCTTTTTCGCCAGGACCTCAGCCTCAAAGTAGCCCGTGTGGTCGAGCGTCACATGCGGCTCCGCACACCACAGCTCAATGGACTCAAAGCCCAAACGCTGCTGCACATCAAGGAAGTAATCGAGCGACCACATGATGTAGTGGATATTCATGCCCGCAATCTGCTCGCGGCGCAGCGTCGGCTTGGATTCAGACATCTTATGCCTCCTTGTTTCGAGCGAACACGATTTGTCCGTCCGACATCGTCATATCAACCGCAAGATCGCGTGCATCGCGATAATCGAGGTCGAACACATCCCGATCGAGCACGCAGATATCGGCAAGCTTGCCAACCTCAAGCGTACCCAGCTCGTCTTCGCGCATCAGATCGTACGCGCCCCCGGCAGTCCAAGCACGCAAGAGCTCGACAAGCGTCAGCGCGTTGGCCTCATTCACGGGCAACCCATCGTCGAAGTATCCGCCGCACGCGCTGTAGATTGACTCGCCCAGGCTCGGAATCAGCAGCGGCAAATCCGTACCACAGCACACCGTGCATCCGGAATCTTCCATGCCGCGGCGATTCCAGCTGTGCAAAAGTCGCGTCTCGCCAATTTGTCGACGCATCATCGACAGGCAATCCTCGCGCCGGTCCAGCGTCAGAATCTGCGGATAGACCTCACAAATTCCACCTAACTTGCCAAACTCGACAAGGTCGGTCGGGTCAGAGTTCTCGAGATCGGTAATCGCATGGCGGCGAAGCAACCGTCCATGCTCGTCTCGAGGCAGCGAGGCATAGAGCGCCACGGTGCGACGAACGGCGCCATCGCCCTGGCAATGCAAGGAATATCGGAAGCCGTCAGCATCAATTGCGCGCAGCTCGTTCTCAATCAGATCCCACTCGGGCTCCTCGACAACCGTCTTGCCGGCAGCTCCCGCATCGGCCGTGTCCTCATAGGGATCAATCATCTCGGCAAGCCCCGCCCATACGCCGCGATCGGTCATACGGTTGAAGCCAGAAAAACGAACGAACGGTCCCCGGAAGCGCTCTCGTGCCTCGCGGGCATATGCCAGATTTGCACCGGCACCCACCGGCTGCGACATCATAGAGACGCGAACCGTCAGCTCACCAGATTCCTCACGGCGAGCCATTTCGTCGGCAAAGCCGTAGTAGTCATCAAACGCCATCTCCTTGATGGCGGTAACGCCGCGCTCGTTAAGCATGCTCATGTAGTCCGAATACCCGGCGCGCACCTCGGGTAGCGCGAGGAAATCGCTCATCATGCGCCAGATCTTCTCGGCATAGCACGCCTGCGGTGTAAAGCCGTATCGCGCACTGGCGGCAGCATTGAGAACGCAGGTCTCCGCACCCGATGTAAAGCAAACGACAGGGATATCGCCAAAACAATCGTCAAACACAGCTGCCGTATTTGCGTTCTCGGCATCCGACGCCAACATTTCGGGTAGGCTGTGGCCAAAAGCCGCCGCACAATCCGGATGATCTTCTTTCCATGCACGCAAGAGCGACACGGCCTCTTTGGCATCGGCGATGCCGGACAGATCAGACCCCAACGTCCGCAGCGCCCAGCCTGTATAGAAGGTATGCACATCGATCAGGCCGGGCATGACGGTGCGGTCGCCCAGGTCAACTACCTCGTCCGCTTGGGTCAAATACGAAGCTACCTCACACTTGGTGCCAACAGCCTCAATTCGATTGCCACGGACCGCTACGAAACCTTCAAACGGCAGGTCCCCCGTACCGGTAAAGACGCTCTTAGACGTCAGGACCGTTAAACGATCAGACATCACAACCACCTACACCGGAAGCATGCCAGAGATTGCCGTTACGATCAGGCCAAAGACGACCATGAAAATGAAGAACTTCCAAATGGTCTTCCACCATTGGCCAAACGAGATCTTTGCCACGGCAAGGCCGGCAACCGTCATGCCCGCCACGGGACTGATGGTGTTGATGGTCTGATTGGCAAACTGGAGCGCGGTAACGGCGGCCTCGGGATTGAGGCCCATAAGCTCGGTCAGCGGACCCATGACGGGCATGGTGAGCGCCGCCAGGCCAGAGCTCGAGGGAACCAGCAAAGAGAGCAGGCCAAGGACGATATACATAAACGTGGTGTAGACGGCGGCGGGTGCACCGGCGAGCGCAGTAGCGAGCGCCTGGAGAATGGTGTCGATGATCATGCCGCCCTCGGCGATGACCAGAATGCCGCGAGCGATACCGATAACGATAGCGGCGTACGCAAAGTCGGCGAGACCCTTAACGAACTCCTCAGCAATCGTCTGCTGGTCAAGACCGCCCAGGATACCGGCAAGCAAGCCCATGCCAAGGAACACGGCGGAAATCTCATTCATGTACCAACCCTGGGTAACAAGACCCCAGACGATAATGCCCATACCGCAGGCAAAATCGATAAGCACGAGCTTCTGACGGATAGTGAACTCTTCCTCGATGGAGGCATCGGTCACGGAAAACTCGATACGCTTGAGTTTATCGTCCTCGTACGTAATGGACGACTCGGGGTTTTTCTTGACGCGCATAGCGTAGCGCATGGCCCATGCGATACCGACGGCAGTGAAGATGACCCAAGAAACGGCGCGCAGCCACAGCTGAGGATTGCCCTCGATGCCGATAATGCCCTGTGCGATCAAGACGTTAAACGGATCGATGGTCGAGGCACAATATCCCAGGTTAGGACCAAGGAAGCAGATGATGAATGCCGTCATCGAGTCATAACCGATACCCATCATGATGGGAATGAAGATGGCATAGAACGGCAGGGCTTCCTCAGACATACCAAACGTAGTGCCGCAAATGGACAGCAACGTCATCGTGATGGGGATGATGAGGATGTCCTTGTTCTTGAGCTTTTTAATCACACGGCTCATGCCGGCATTCAAAGCGTTGGTCTTGGTGATGATTGCGAACGATCCGCCAATCAATAAGACGAACGCAACGACGTCGGCAGCCTCCTGGATGCCCTTAGTAGGCGCTTGCAGGACCGCAAAGATATCCTGGCCCAGATTGATGGTCTCGCCGGTTTCGGAATCGGTGTAGTTCTTATCGACCTGTTCATAGGTTCCAGCAACGGCGACTTCACGCTCGCCCGCCGCTGTCGAAATCATCTTGCGCTGATACTGACCAGAGGGAACGATCCAAGTCAAGACCGCAAAGACAACGATCAGCAAGAACATGATCGTATAGACATGCGGTAATTTGAACTTAAAACGTCTGTTTGTCTTCTTCGCCTTCGTATCTGACATAGATGCCTCCAAAGAACTCGAGACTGCATCGCATCTCGCCTCAACGTTTGCACAAGGCAAACGTTCTATGACGTTCTATAGATTACCAGCAGCTTTTCTCGTCATCAAGATAATTTCAAACTGATTGCCGCAACGCGGTTGAACGGTTGCGTTTGCGCCGTGAACGGTATGAAAACGCCCGGTGAGATGATTCACCGGGCGTTTCCATACGCAATGTCCTAGATGTCAAAAACGTAGCGAGACCCAACGATCCGCTGACGACCGATGATAAACGGCCGCCGCTGCTCATCGAAAAAGAAGGCTTCCATATAAAACAAGGGTTCGCCAACGGGAACTGCCAACAACCGAGCGACCTCGGGCGACGCGCACGCGATCTCAAGCGTGCATGGGTCGGTAAACGCGGGCGTGCGGCCCGTCCGGTTGCGCACGAACTCAAAAATGGATTGGTTAGATAGAGGTGCCGTTGATAGATAGGCGTTGTCCTCGTAAACATATATGTTGTTCTCGAGCATGACAGGGACGCCATCGGCAGTACGCACGCGCTCAACGCAGATCAAGTCAGTTCCAACGGGAACACCAAAGAACTGTGCTTCGGTGGAATCCGCCGGCAGCATCTTTCTCGAAATGACACGCGCCCCCGGTTCCATTCCGTTTACGCGGCATGCGTCCGAAAAACTCTGGACGTCATCCTTCTGGCGAATCTTGCGTTTGAGCT
>CAUGKA010000102.1 GCA_959599615.1 uncultured Collinsella sp.
TTAGGCATTTTTAAAACCGCCATTCATAGAAAAATAAAACAGTATAGGTTGAGGATAGTCAGCGAAAACGCCTCTGATGAGCCAAGGTGCCGTGAAACAAGGGCACATAGGGCTTATGCCCATGCGCCCGAAGTTGAACGGCAGATTGGCCATCAGAGGCGTTTGCAGCGTCGAGTCAGCCGCCGTTCGTTAGAACGGCGGAATAGGTGTCCGCAGCGGAGAGCAAAGCGTCGGGACGCGCCCCTCAGTAAGACCTACGAGAAGTCAGCAACCTGAGCAGTCAGCGCCGCCAGGATCTCCTTGAGCTCGGCTGCACGGTCCCTCTTCTTCTGCACCACCGCGGGCGCGGCCTTGGCCACAAAACCCTCGTTGGCGAGCGTCTTCTCGCAGCCGGCGAGCTCCTTCTGGGCCGCGGCAATCTCCTTCTCCAGGCGTGTCTTCTCGGCCGAAAGGTCAACCTTGCCCTCGAGCACCACAAAGACCTCGACGCCGCTGTCGACCACGGCGATGCTCGCGGCCGGCTTCTCGACGTCGGTACCCATGACCAGCGAAGCGGTGTTGGCCAGCGGCTCGATGGTCGAGCGCAGGCTCTCGAGCTTCTCGATGTCCTCGGCACCGGCGCGCACGACCACGTCGAGCTCGGCCTTGGGGCTCAAGCGGTAACGCGAACGCGTGGCGCGGGCGGCAGACACGACGGTGCGGCACAGCTCAAACGCGCGCTCGGCGTCCTCGTCAACATACTTGGCGTAGTCGGCGGGCTCGGGCCACTTGGCGATCATAAGCGCCTCGGCGCGATCCACGTTGCCCTCGGCATCCAGGTCGAGCACGCTCGCCGGCATGTTGTCCCAGATCTCCTCGGTGACAAACGGCATAAGCGGGTGCATCAAACGAATGGAGGTGTCGAGCACAAAGATCAGGTTGCGCTGGGCCTGCAGACGGTCCTCGCCCTTCAGGCGGGCCTTGGTGACCTCAACGTACCAGTCGCAGACCTCGTTCCAGAAGAACTGCTGCACGCCGCGGGCCATGTCGCCAAAGGTGTAGTTCTCAATACCCTCGGTGACCATCTTGACGGCCTTGGCAAGGCGGCTGAACATCCAGGCGTCGGCCGGCGTCTCCACGACGGGCTCGCCGGGCGTGTAGCCCTCCATGTTCATGAGCAGGAAGCGGCTGGCGTTCCAGATCTTGGTCACAAACGACTTGGCCTGCTCGGTGCGCGGGCTGTCGATGAGCTTCTTGGTCTTCTTGTCGATGTTCGCGTCGAACTTGACGTCCTGGTTGTTGGTGCACAGCGTGAGCAAGTTGTAGCGCATGGCGTCGGCGCCGTACATGCCAATGAGGTCCATGGGGTCAACGCCGTTGCCCTTGGACTTGGACATGCGGCTGCCGTCCTTGGCCAGGATCGTCGGGTAGATGACGACGTCCTTAAACGGCACCTCATCAAGGAAGTACAGCGAGCTCATGACCATGCGGGCGACCCACAGCGCGATGATGTCGCGCGCGGTGACGAGCGCCGTCGTGGGATGATGGCCCTCGAGCAGCTCCGGCTTTTGCGGCCAGCCCTGCGTGGCGAAGGTCCACAGCTGCGAGCTGAACCAGGTGTCCAGCACGTTCTCGTCCTGATGCACGTGATGGCCGCCGCACTTGGGGCACACGTCGGTGTCCTCGGTGAGGGCGTCCTCCCAGCCGCAGTCCTCGCAGTAGAACACGGGGATGCGATGGCCCCACCACAGCTGACGGCTAATGCACCAGTCCTTGAGGTTCTCCATCCAGGTGGTGTAGGTCTGCGTCCAGCGCGCGGGGTGGAAGGTGACCTTGCCGGAGTTAACGGCGTCGAGTGCCGGCCCCTTGAGCTTGTCGACGGCCACAAACCACTGCTCGGACAGCCACGGCTCCAGCGCGGAGTCGCAACGGTAGCAGTGCATGACGGAGTGGTCGAGTTCGTCGACGTGGTCGAGCAGGCCGTGCTCGTCGAACCACTTGATGACGGCCTCGCGGCACTCGTCGCGGTTCATGCCGGTGAACTCGCCGTAACCCTCGACGACCACCGCGTGCTCGTCGAAGATATTGATCTGCGGCAGGTCGTGAGCCTGACCCATGGCATAGTCGTTGGGGTCGTGGGCCGGGGTGACCTTAACGAAGCCGGAGCCAAAGTTGGCGTCGACATGCCAATCCTCAAAGATAGGGATCTCACGGTTGACGATCGGCAGCATGACGGTCTTGCCCACGAAGGCGGCCTTCTCGTGGTCCTTCGGGGAGACGGCGACGCCCGTGTCGCCGAGCATGGTCTCGGGGCGCGTGGTGGCGACGACGATGTAGTCCTGGCCGTTAACCGGCTCGGTCAGCGGGTAGCGCAGGTGCCACAGGTGGCCCTTCTCGTCCTTATACTCGGCCTCGTCGTCCGAGATGGCGGTGGTGCAGTTGGGGCACCAGTTGACGATGCGCTTGCCACGGTAGATCAGGCCGTCATGGTACCAGTCGCAGAAGACCTTACGCACAGCCTGGGCGTAATCCTCGTCCATGGTGAAGCGCTCGTTGTCGAAGTCGACAGAGCAGCCCATGCGCTTGATCTGCTCGACGATGATGCCGCCGTACTCGTGGGTCCAGTCCCAACAGGCGTCGACAAACTTATCGCGGCCAATCTCCAGGCGGCTGATGCCCTCGCTCTTGAGCTTCTTGTCGACCTTAGTCTGCGTGGCAATACCGGCGTGGTCGGTGCCCAGCACCCAGCGCGTGGACTTGCCGCGCATGCGAGCCATACGGACGATGGCGTCCTGGATGGAGTCGTCGGTAGCGTGGCCCATGTGGAGCTTGCCGGTCACGTTGGGAGGCGGAATGGTGACGGTGCAATCGCCCACGCCCTCACGGCGCTTGTAGTAGCCGCCGTCAAGCCACTTCTGCAGGATCGCCGGCTCATTGGTCGACGGATCGTAGTTCTTGGGCATCTCTTCCATATATCTCTCCCTTGCCCGTCGGGGAGGAATGTAGGCCCGCTAGGGTCTGCATTCCTCCCCTTAGGTATCGATTACTTCAGTCTGATATGACTTCGCTGAGGCTTAAACAAACACACAGAATAACACAGGTAGTTGGGGTTATTGCGTATATATAAAATAGCCTCCGACCGCGGATGGTCGGAGGCTATTTGCAAGCACGTTTTTGTCAGGTTTACCCGTAGATGCGTCGGGGCTGTTCTTCGCCCTTTACGGAGGCTTCGGTTACGACGACCTTGGCGACGCCCTCCTCGCTGGGCAGATCGAACATCGTCTGCTGCAGCACGTCCTCGCAGATGGAGCGCAGGCCGCGGGCGCCGGTCTTGCGGGCAAGCGCCATGCGGGCGATCTCGTGCAGGGCAGCGTCCTCAAACTCAAGATCGACATCCTCGAGCTGGAACATCTTGCGGTACTGGCGCACCACGGCGTTCTTGGGCTCGGTCAGGATCGACACCAGGTCGTCCTCGTCGAGCGCCTGCGTCTGGGTGACGACGGGCGTACGTCCCACGAACTCGGGGATCATGCCAAAGGCATTAAGATCCTGCGGGAGCACCTGGCGCAGCAGGTCGTTCTCGTCGACCGAGGTGGGGCCGGCGATCTCGGAGTTAAAGCCAACGCCCTTGTTGCCCACGCGGTCGGCGATGATCTTGTCCAGACCCACAAAGGCACCGCCGCAGATGAACAGGATGTTGGTCGTGTCGATCTGCAGCAGCTCCTGCTGGGGATGCTTGCGGCCGCCGGTGGGCGGAACGCTGGCCACCGTGCCCTCAAGAATCTTAAGCAGCGCCTGCTGAACACCCTCGCCCGAGACATCACGGGTAATAGAGAGGTTCTCGGCCTTGCGGGCAATCTTGTCGATCTCGTCAACGTAGATGATGCCAACCTGTGCGCGCTCAATATCGCCATCGGCAGCGTTGATGAGCTTGAGCAGGATGTTCTCCACATCCTCGCCCACGTAACCGGCCTCGGTAAGCGCGGTGGCGTCGGCAATGGCAAACGGCACCTCGAGGATGCGCGCGAGCGTCTGGGCGAGCAGGGTCTTACCGGTACCGGTGGGACCGAGCAGCAGGATGTTGGACTTGGCGAGCTCTACCTCGTCCATGTCATCGTCGAGCTGCGAGTCCAAACCGTCGTCAAAGGCCGAAAGCGCAGCACCGCCCTCGATGACGCGGCGGTAATGATTGTACACGGCAACCGACATGGCGCGCTTGGCATCCTCTTGGCCCATGACATAAGCCGAAAGCTCGTCATAGATCTCGTGCGGCGTCGGCACGTGCGTGATGACCTGGCGGTCGTCCTCGAGCTCAAAACCCTCGGTCTCGGGGTCCGCGGCGGGCTGGGATGCAGCCTGGCCGTGGTCGTTGAGGAAGCCCGGCAGCTTGCCGTTGCGGGCAGCGTCCATAAAGTCCGAAGCCAGCGACTCCTCAAGGATCTCGGAGCAGGCGGCAACGCACTCGTCGCAGATAAAGATGTTGGTCGGACCCTTTACAAGGCGGCGAACCTGCCCCTGCTCTTTTCCGCAGAAGGAGCAGCGGATGGGGTTGCCATTCTCGTCAAAGTTGTCCTGCATGTTTCCTGCCATCCTAGGCGTCCTTCGCGGCGAGATCGCGCGAGGTGACGATACGGTCGATCAGGCCGTAGTCGAGGGCCTCGGCGGCGGTCAGGTAGTTGTCGCGCTCGGTATCGGCCTGGACCTTCTCGATGGGCTGGCCCGAGGCATCGGACAAGATCTGGTTGAGCTCGCGGCGGGTCTTCTTGATTTCCTCGGCCACGATCTCAATCTCGGTCTGCTGACCCTGGGCACCGCCGCTGGGCTGGTGAATCATGACTTTGGAGTGCGGCAGGCAGAAGCGCTTGCCCTTAGCGCCGGCCGAAAGCAGCACGGCGGCCATGGACGCGGCCATACCGACGCAGATGGTGGAGACCTGCGGCTTGATGAAGTTCATGGTGTCAAGAATCGCCAGGCCGGAGTAAACCTCGCCACCGGGCGAATTGATGTAGAGCGAGATATCCTTCTCGGCATCCTGGCTCTCGAGATGCAGCAGCTGGGCAACGACCAGGTTGGCGCTGACGGAGTTGATCTCCTCACCCAAGAAGATGATGCGGTCGTTGAGCAGGCGCGAATAGATATCGTAGCTGCGCTCGCCGCGCGGCGTCTGCTCGATAACATATGGCACGAGGGCGGAATCGAACTTAGCGATCATACGCATCTCCATTTCTCTCTTGCGGACCAAATTGGTTCTAGATAAACGTACGGTGCCCGCATGCTATGCATTGGCTGGCACCGTACGAAGCAACCGGATAACCGGTGTATAACTTTACCCCATCACGGGCACACGCATGCGCTCGCGGGCAAGGTGGCGAGAATTACTCGGCGTCCTTGGCGGTCTCGTCGACCTCGGTCACCTTGGCGTTCTCGACCAGGTGGTCGACGGCCTTGGAGCGACGGATGGACTCGCGGACGGCAGGCATGCGGCCATCGGCGATGAACTCGGCCTTGGAAGCCTCGACGTCCTTGACGCCGGCCTTCTCGAACTCGGCGTTGATGTCGTCCTCGGTGACCTCAATCTTGAGCTCACGGGCGAGGGCGTCCAGAGCCAGGGACTCACGGGCAACGTCGTTGGCCTGCTTATGCAGGTCGCCGATGAACTGCTCCATGGTCAAACCGGAAGCGGGCAGCCAGGTGTCCAGGGTCATGCCGCGGGCAGCGAGGTTGGACAGGAAGTTCTGGCCAAGCTCCTCAAAGACGGACTGCTCGTAGTCGGCATCCATCTCGTCGAGCTGCAGGCGCTCAGCGAGAGCGGAGACGCAACGGTTCTCCTTCTCGGCCGGGAGGCGGGAAGCCTTGTCCTGCTCGATCTCGATCTTGATGGCGTCGCGCATAGCGTCGATGCTGTCGAAGCCGAAGTCGGACTTGACGAGCTCGTCGGTGAGCTCGGGGGTGTTGCGGACCTTGATGCCCTTGACGGTGACCTCGACGGTGTGGGTCTCGGCCTCCTCGCCCTCCTCGACCTCGTCGGTCCAGGTGACGGACTTGACGTCGTCAACATTGGCGCCGATCAGAGCCTCGTTGAACTCGGCGGGGTTGCTGTCGCTACCGGCGATGAGCATACGGCCCTCGGCGGCAAAGTTGTCGGCGTTCTCGACGGCCTTGAGGTCGACGGTAACGTAGTCCTCGGCCTCGACAGCGCGGCCCTCGACGTCCTCGAAGGTGGCACGGTAGTTGAGGAGCATCTCGACCTGGTTGTTGATCTCGGACTCGGTGACCTCCGCAGGGGGCATCTCGATCTCGACAGCGTCGAAGGAGGAGAGCTCAGCGGCGGGACGCAGGGAGAACTCGACGGTGTAGGTGTAGTCCTCGTGATCCTTGGCGAGGTCGAGCTCCTTGTAGTCACCGCTCTTGGTGGGGACGATGTCCAGCTCGTTGAGGACGGCGGGCTCGTTGGCGGCGATCAGGTCGTTGGTGGCCTGAGCGAGGGTAGCCTCGGCGCCAAGAGCAGAGTCGATGACCGGACGGGGAGCCTTACCGGCACGGAAGCCCGGGAAGCGGTACTTCTTGGCGGTGTCCTTGTAGGCCTTCTTGATCGCGGCGTCGACGTCGGCGGCCGGGATGGTGACCGTAGCGGTGAGCTTGGCGTCCTTGACGTCAGAAGCGGTGATGTTCAACACGTTCCTCCTCATACTGCCCAGCTTATCTGAGGTGCTGGTACCTTTATGCAACAAAGAGTCGCGACGGCCAGGGCCGACGCAGATGCGTTGGTGCGGGCGAAAGGACTCGAACCTTCACGGGAATCCCACCAGAACCTAAATCTGGCGCGTCTACCAATTCCGCCACGCCCGCATGAGCGCACAGACTAGGAATGATAGCAGATACGAACGACAAGCGCACGCACACGTTTTACAGGCTCACGACCTCACCACGAGTGCGAAAGGCGGGGCGAGTTGCCCCGCCCCGCCCATTACGACTTGTTCGCCGACCCGCTACTCCCCCAGCAGGGCCTTCTCGGGCGTGATCGGCAGCGAGCGCACCTGGTGGCCGGTGGCGTGTGCCACGGCCGAGGCCACGGCGGAGAGCGGCGTGTTGATGACGACCTCGCCGATCGACTTGGCACCAAAAGGACCCGTCGGCTCGTAGCTCGGCTCAAAGGCCACGCGAATGCTGCCGATATCCAGGCGCGTGGGCAGCTTGTAGCTCATAAAGTTGCCGGTGC
>CAUGKA010000103.1 GCA_959599615.1 uncultured Collinsella sp.
CCTTCGGGAGCATAACGGTAAGCAGACCATAAGAGCAGCTTTTCCGCTGTATCGATTTGACTGCCACTAAAGCCGCCTTCACAATTCTTAGAGGCTATGTCGAGGTTGTAGAAGTAGCGGGTATTGCCGTTCGTATTCTGGCTTCGACCGAAAGACGAGCGATTATGGTAGCTGTTGTCTTTTGTGGAATCGCCGTCCATGTCCAGCTTGTTTTTCTGTGTGTGTAGCGAAACGACCGTGTTCCAGTCGGCGTCCATGAGCTTGCTGCCGTTGTTTGGTTTTACACCGCTGCCAACCCATTCATCGAAGGACGTTACGCCCGGTGCAACGATGGCCCCCTCGCCGCTGGGCACCCTATAGGCGGTATCCCAATAAGCCCTGTCCTCCAAGTACAGGCCTAGGTAGCTCTCGACGCCATATGTCGTCTTATCATCCACCTTGCAGCCGCGGCAAACTAGAACGCCGAGCGTCTGAGCGGCGCCTGCATTAATCTTTGTGCCCGAGAGATCGATGGCGTAGTTGTTGATAATCCAGTGACCGCTGGCTGCGTATACGAGGCCGCCGACCTCGGTAGAGTCGCTTGCAGCCACAGTCGTGTTGTTGGTCGTTTTGAGGGCGTAGGTGCTGCCGCTGGTGTTTGCAGCAGCATCGCCAATGGTGACGATGGCGTTGCCCCAGCTGTAGCCCAAAAGGCCACCGGCACCGTTGAGCGCATCACCGTTCCTACCGACGTTCATCTTGAATGAATTGAACGAAAGGCCCGAAATGTTCACGTACTTATCAGCTGAGTTGGCTATTGTCCCTGCATTGTAGGTACTCTGTGCGATGCAGCCGATAAGACCACCGACTTGGGCAATCTTGCCGCCGGCGCAATCGCCGGTTTTGATTTCGCCGCCGACTTCGAGGCCCGTAACATTGAATGTCGAAGCGCAATCGCTCACATAGCCGATGGCACCGCCAATACGGCTATTGCCGTTAAGCGATCCGGCTGCAGTGATAGTCGTTTGCGCCTTGCTGTTACCCTTAAACGTAACCGTGGCAGCCGCCGACACGCTGCCCGCAATACCACCAATGTTCACGTCATTGGCAAACGTATCATCGCACGCGTTATTCGTTTTGCACGTTACGCTAGACAATGACAGGTTGCCGACGATGGCACCCGCCAGCGACCCGGCATCGATAGCCGAACCGTTATCGAACTTCATGGAGCCAGCGATTGTGACGTTGGAGATGGTTGCGCCGTTGACGGCCGCGAACAAGCCTAAGCGGCCGTGGCGGTAGATTTTGCCGTTGCCGTTGCTCGTGTCATTGCCGTCAAGCACAGCTTCACCACGCTTGCCGTACGGCTCGCCGACGGCAAGGTTGATTGTGCCGTTGCCATTTGTGCCGCCGCCGTTCAACGTTCCCGAGAAAACTTGCGAGCCGTCTGCACGATCCTGCGTGAAACCCGTCAGGCCCGTGCCCTTGAGATCAATAGTGCCGTTCACCGTAATGGTCGAGGACTGCAAGATGTTCGGGTTGTTTTCAGAAACGCCCTCGACCATGGAGTAGTAGCCGTTGGTTTGCCAGGTGATTACAAGTTTGGCGAAATCCTCAACAGAGGTTAGGGTGTAGGCACCGTTAGTCAGCGCCAACGATGCCGGCAAGGTCAGCTTGTGAGTGCTGGGGTCAAGCGTAATAAATTTATCGCCCAAGCGAATAACTTCGCCATAGGTCGCGATATCATCCGTCTTCGAGGCCTTGTTGCTGCGCCTATAGGTCCAACCCGTAGCGCCTTCATCGGTTACGTTACCGTTAGAGCCATCGCCGGCAGCGAAAATCAGTGCGTTGTTGTTCTCGTAGACAAGCTGACCCGTCGTGGCGTTCTCGGCAAAGCTTGCGCCCGACAGGTTTGTGATGCCGCTGAACTTGATTACGGCATTCCGTGCGGAGCCCGCAATACCAGCCGCGCGATTGTTTGCTGCACCGCCAATGGCATTATCGCTTGTAAGCGTAAAATCGCGCACGTCGAGCACGCTGCGCGTGTCGATAACACCCACGGCGCCACCGAACTTTCCGGCGTCCGTTCGTGCCGAAGCAACTCCCTTGCACGTAACCGTCACGCCGTCGAGCACAGCGGCGACAGGCTGCGAATTGACAGGCTGCGAATTGGAATCCGCGTTATCGCCAACATAGCCAACAACACCGCCCGTATCGGACAGCTTGCCCGCAAGTTCAAACTCAATTGAGCACGTTTTCTTATCCGCATCCTTTTGGACCACAAAGGCACGCAAAGCGCCTTTGTCGTCCGTTTTCGTCGCGAACGCCTTGCCGACAAGGCCGCCGTAGCTGCCGTTGACACTAACATCTTCTGGTAAGGCGAGTTTGCTCTTATACGCCCCGCCTTGCACCACGATGTCTCCATTAGAGATATCGGCCATGCCAAAAAGAGCGCCGGCGCGCTGCGACGCACCAAGTGTCACAAGGTTGCCCAGGTCGAACATATTGGGCTTAACGATAAATCCCTGCGCAAAGCTCACGTCGCCGATAACGCCACCAGAACAAGCGCTGTTCTCATCGCCAATATTTAGAGGACACCTAATCTGCTTATTATCCGCGCCCAGCGTGAGCACGGTCGCTTTGCCAATAAAACCGCCGCTGGCGGTGGTGCCCTTGACGGTGAGCGCGCGTAGGTCGAGAGCTTCCGTGACGTTGACCATGGCACCTGCGCTCGAGCCAACGAGGCCTACGACACCGCCGGCGGAGCCGTTTGTGGACTGGACGGTGGTGGTGGGAACGTTGGTCAGGGCGCCGATACTCAGGGTCGCACCGTCCTTGACTTCGCCTACGAGCAGGCCAGCGTTGCCAGAGCTCGTTTTGACGGTTCCGTCTGAGGCCAGATCGTTGGGGAACGTGACGGACTCAACCGTCAAGGTCCCGCTCTCGACCGTGTTGGCAATCAAGCCAATGTTGCCCGTCGCATTCGCGTTGAGATTCTTTCGGGAACAGGTGGGGGTGAGGCTATAGGTAACGTTCGCGGTAAGGTTGCCCGTCGTCGTACCCAGGAGAGGTGCCGTCAAGGCGGAAGTCGTGTCCTTCACATCAGCGTTCACGGGATCCGCGATGTCAACCGACGCGATGAGCGCCTTGCTCTCTTCGCTGTTTTCCGCACCGCTGACCTTCGAAGCGACCATCGGCGCGCTATAGCTAGTCGCGCCCACCCACTTTATCCTGACCCTATTTTTTTGGCCAGACAGCTTGAGGTTATTAAAGACCGTCCGATCAGTCGTAAGCTCGACGGGACTATCATCGTCCAGCGACCTATAGATCCTGCCTTCGAACGGACGCTCATCGCTGCCAAGGCCCTGGAAAGACATGCCGTTATCAGCCGACTCAGTGAGCTTCGCATCGCCCGTGATGATAACCTTGATCTGCGCATCATAGTAAAGCGAAGCGTCGGCGTTAGACAGGACGGCGAACGCTTTCGACAACGTGACATTGAGGCTTTGGATTCCGCTCCTGTCGTCTTTGCACACGATGCTTTCCGCGCCGTTCGCCTTGAGCAGGTCGACAAGCTCATCAAGATTTGTAATCGAAGCATCGGCCTGGGCCTCAGCGTCTTCCGAAACCGCGGCATCGGCATCTTGCTCGGCATCGCCAGCGGCGGCATCCCCTGCCGCATCGTCGCCTTCCGCCTGATCGCCCGTGGAATCGGAACCCGTGGCACTATCGACGGTATCGCCCGTTGCGGCGTCGCCATTCGCAGCGCCATCCTGGGCACTGTCACCCGCGGCACCAGTATCACTCGACCCAGGCCCGGTCGCGGCATCGCCGTTGGTCTCACCGCTCTCGGCAGCGTCCGATGCCTCCGCAGACGCGGCGGCAATCTCGCTCGAGATGTTCTGCCAGCCGGCCGCCACAGCGGCCACCGTGGGCGAGCATGCCTGGAGCACCATGACCACCGTCATGAACTCTGCGAGTATGCGCTTTGCCGTTCTCATCGATTCCGTACCTCTTATCCTAAAAACTCTGCTGCCAGAGTTATTGAGTCTCCGTCGTACCCGCTTGGGTGGTTCCGCTCGCGCTAATGCCCAGGTCATCCCAGCCACCAGGCGTTTTGCCGTCCGCTCGGTAGAAGTTGACGACCATCGAACCCGGCTCCATGGTGAACGTAGCCGTGCGAGCTGTAGCATCCACCGTCGCGCTATGGTTGGTCGCGAAGAACGGGTCGATCTCCACGTTCTCCCCCCACGTGAGCGTGACGTTCGCCGGTGCTCCCGTGACCGTCACGCGGTAGTTATACGCAGCGTAATCAGTAAACTTACCAGCCTCATCGACCAGCGCGCCCTCGACCGCCGCGGTCTTGACCTCGGCCCTCTTTGACGGCACGACTTTCGCCGCCAGGCAGGTAAGCTCGGTGCCGGGACTCTTCTCCGATACGACCGTGGCCTTAATCACAAAGTAGGCATGTCCCAGCTTGTCCTCAGGGAACGTCACGGTGTAGTCGTTCTTGGTAGGTTGATTCTCCGGAAGCATGACGCTGTTACCGGGCCGGGGCGAATAGCTCCACGTGGTGCCATCGAGCCCATGCCCCTCGACCGTCAAGGTGTATGTCACATTTTTGTCGTTGCAGAAGTTGCTGTTGCTCAACAAATAGTTGTAGATGCTAAAGGTAAAGTTGCACTGCCCGTTGCTGGGATACACCGTAACGGAGCGCTGGGCACGGGCGAGGTCGTCGTTGCTAGGCGTACTCATATAGCCCGTGAGCAAATCGCTCGCAAACAGGCTCTGCGCGGTGCCCGTTGCGGCGACGGACTTTAGAAATCCGTTGGCGGTGTAGGCGGAATAGGTAAAGTAACCACCCGTCACGAGCGCCACGGCGCAAACAAGTGCGATTGCCGCCACAACCAGCTTATTCTTGACTAGGCTTTTGCTTTTTGCCAGCTGCTCGCGCTCGGCATCCTGCTGCCTCCCTTGCTTCTCCATGTGCGCCCCCTCTCCTACATACCGCTCGTGTTGCGCGCGATCACATAGATCACGTCGGTCTCTTTGGCGCTCTCGTCCCACGAAAGCTTGATGATGAAGTTAAGCGTGTCGTTGCCAGTCGAGCCGTCGAGCGTCTTGGCATTGAGCTCGTCTTTGTTGAACACCTTGAAACGGTAGAGCGGACGCGCGTTGCGTTGGACCTTTTGGTAGTCCTTGAATGTAGGGTCGTTTGCACCGGGGACCGGCTCGGTCTTAATGAGCTTAAAGTCCTTCAGCAGATCCGTTTCAGACATTTTCCAGCTATAGGGCTTGCCGCCCGCAGTGCCGCTCACGTCGGAAGTATCACCTGGGCCCGGATTCTCGGCTTTATACAGCTCGATAGTGAGACCTTCAATGTTGGTCGTATTCGCAAGCTGCAGCTCAAACCCGTCGCCGCCCGTCTGCACGCAAAACGGGCGCTTGAGCGTCACCGTGTTGCCAGTCTTGGTATCGCCGTATTCGGGGTTGTAGCTCAGGTCGATCTGCTCGGCTGCCGTAGCGTTGGGGCCCAGCACCTTGAGCTCTGCCGGCTCCTTGATCTTGCCGACGGTGGAGCCGCGATTGGCATCGACGAACCATCCGAGCGTCAATCCCAGCAACACGAGAAGCACGGCCACCAGACCCACGATGGCCAGGGATTCGCGACGGTGGTCGCTCACCCAAGCCTTGATGCGCTCGATGCGGCCAGCCGGACGCGCTTCGCCGTGCGAGCCGAACCCGTTGCCGCCGGGGTTTGCCGCTCCTTCGTTGTGTTTGATATCGCCCTGCTCGCGGGCATTAAGCTGCTCGTCCATTTATTTATCCGCCTCCTTGGCGGCGAAGCGCACGCGAATGTACTTGACGTTCTTGCCGATAATCTCGTCGGCGTTGTTGTAGTAGCTGGCGCAGGTTTCCACATCCGCAGAGGACATGCCGGCTCCGACAGGCGGAACCGCGCTAGGCGCCTGACCTGGCACGCTCGTGCTATCGGCGCGGAAATAGCGCGCGTGGTTATTGTTGATGTCGCCGACGAGGGTTGTGTATCCCCCCTCGTCGCCTGTGTTAGCGAAAAGGTTGCCACCGTAGCCGGCGTTGCCCGTGCGAACATAGCTCTTGAACTGCTCCGGCCAAATCCAGTAGAGGGTTTTGGTTGCGGTTTTGGTCGTGCTATTTGAGCCCTCAGCGCAAAAGCTCCGCGCCGGGATGGTAAAGCTCTGCGTAATGACGGTGACGCTCGCTCCGTCCTGGGTCACCGTGGTTGTCGTGGGAACCAGCGGATTGGAGTAAAAGCCAGAGGTGTCTTTGCCCTGGAAAACCAGGATATGACCGCGCACCAAATCTTTAAGCGAGTTGATGATCTCTTCGTTTGTCGATGCGTCCACAACGGAGTCCGTGCCCGCAACGCTCGTCTGGACAGAAATCTCCCAGGTCATCTCCACCGTAATATCGTGCAGGTCGTTGCAGAGCGGCTTGACGTTGAGCTGAAGCTGGCCCGCCGACCCCGGAGAAAGACTGCCATCGGCACTCATGTTATTGAGGTTGAAAAGATTGTTCACGGCAAGGCTTGTACTGTCCGACGCGTAGTTGTCCTGGGCGTCGTACTTACCTGCCGTGCCGCCCTGCGTTCCCGAGAGCACAAACCGTGGGCCCTTCGCCCCGATCGTACTCCCCGTGGCGCTCACTCGATTGTTCGCGGCAAACCAGGCAAGGCATGCAAAGATGGCAACGATGGCGGCCAGCACAAACAGACCGCTCACCAGGAAATCCTTCCAGAAATCCTTGAGGGTCCGCACATGCTCGTCGGCAGCTTGGCGGTACTCGGCCGCCGTCTTGTGCTGCTGGAGCTCGCTATGTCGGTCCATGCCACTCATCGTTTGCGTTTGCCCTGCTAGCGGGCGTGCCGTCCTTTCCGCTTGGTCGCGATCAATCCGTTGCTCGTAGGCATAGAATTCAGGCAGAATACAACACCATACGATAAGGTAAAAGAATAGCATTGACCTGCGGCTTGCTCCACAACGCAAGCCTTAATGATGTCTTAAAGATTACGAATAGCGGCCTGTCCATCGCGCACTGTTCACGCAACGGCTCGCCCGCTCGTTCAAGCTTTGCCTCACCTTAACCTCATTTTGAGGCTAACAGCGCCCTATTTTCAGCATTTGCCCAGTTGTT
>CAUGKA010000104.1 GCA_959599615.1 uncultured Collinsella sp.
CCAATCTCATTACCATGGCCGGCATGGGCTTATTGTTCCTGGCCATGGCCGGGGTTGTCGAACATCTCGCCACCGGTGCCGACCTGCCGGATGCCCTGCCGATTGTGGGCGGCCTCCTGGTCTTTTTCGTGTTGCTCTTTGCCTCTAACTGGCAGCAGTATTACTACACCTACTGCATCTTTTACGAGGAGTGCGGCAAGCAGCGTATG
Organism: uncultured Collinsella sp.; assembly: GCA_959599615.1. Taxonomy (GTDB): domain Bacteria; phylum Actinomycetota; class Coriobacteriia; order Coriobacteriales; family Coriobacteriaceae; genus Collinsella. The sequence continues at coordinate 210 of CAUGKA010000104.1, forward strand.
GAGATTGCCGAGCGCTTGCGCAAGCTGCCGCTGTCGTTTTTTGGCCGTCGTGATCTGGCCGATTTAACCGAGACCATCATGGGTGACGTCCAGGCCATGGAGCACGCCTACAGCCACGTGCTGGGAGAGCTTTGGGGTGCCATCATCGCAAGCGCCATTGTGTTCGTGGCGTCGCTGTTCTTTTGCTGGCAGCTGGCGATCGCGGCGTTTTGGAGCGTGCCCGTGGCCTTTGCCGTGCTGTATCTGACACGCGGCCCCATGATCCCGGTGTTCGACCATGTGCGTGCCGAGAAGGTCAAGGTTACCGAGGCGATCCAGGAGACGCTCGACTGCGTGCGCGAGATCCGCGCCACCAACCAGGAGGCTCATTATCTTGAGGGGCTCAACGCCGTGATCGATGCCGAGGAGCGCGAGACCACCAGAGGCGAGCTCGCCAATGGGCTTTTGGTCAACTCCGCCTTTGCCATCCTGCGCCTGGGGATTGCCACCACGTTGGTCACGGGCGCTGCGATGGTCGCCTCCGGCCAGGTCGACTTTTTGATGATGTTTGCCTTCCTGCTTATGGTGAGCCGCATCTATGCGCCCTTTGATCAGGCGCTGATGCTGATGTCCGAGCTGTTTGCCGCCGAGTCGTCTGCCAAGCGCATGCGTTCCATCATGGAGGAGCCCGTGGCGCGGGGCAGCGAGCAGTTTGAGCCCGTAGGCCACGATGTGGTGTTCGATCACGTGGCATTTGGCTATGGTGCGGGCGAGGACGGACGCGCCGGCGAGAAAGTTCTTACCGATGTGAGCTTTACCGCCAAGGAAGGCGAGGTCACGGCACTGGTCGGTCCTTCGGGCTCCGGTAAGTCCACGGTGAGCCGCCTGGCCGCGCGCTTTTGGGACGCCACCGAAGGCACGGTCACCGTGGGCGGCGTGGATGTTGCGAGCGTGGATCCCGAGGTGTTGCTGCGCGACTACGCCATTGTGTTCCAAGACGTGCTGCTCTTTGACGACACGGTGATGGGAAACATCCGTCTTGGTCGTCGCGATGCCACCGATGAGGAAGTGCTTGCTGCCGCGCGTGCCGCCAACTGCGACGAGTTTGTGAGCCGCATGCCGCAGGGCTATGACACCATGATCGGCGAGAACGGCTCCAAGCTGTCCGGCGGTGAGCGCCAGCGCATCTCTATCGCCCGTGCGCTGCTCAAAGACGCGCCTATCGTGCTGTTGGACGAGGCGACGGCGAGCTTGGATGTGGAGAACGAGACCGTGGTGCAGCAGGCGCTCTCCCGTCTGCTTGCAGGTAAGACGGTTATCGTTATTGCCCACCGTATGCGTACGGTGGAAAATGCCGACAAAATCGTTGTACTCAAGGATGGTGTGGTTGCCGAGCAGGGCACTCCGGCGCAGCTCAAGGCGGCAGGTGGAGAATTCGCCCGCATGGTGGCGCTGCAAAAGGAAGCAGCTACCTGGCAGTTGTAAGAAGGGGCAAAGGGACAGTCCCTTTGTCACATTGACAATCGGTTACTCCGCATCGCTAATTTTCAAAAGGTTAGCCATGGCTGACCTAGATAGTTAGATAAAATTGAGATATTTCAAAAGCGTGCTCGAGCAAACTTGTTTACTCGGGTGCTGAGGCACCATGCCGCGTCCAATGCGGCAAAAGGGAGAAGCAACATGAAGAAGTCGACGTTTAACACCCTGCTTGTCGGTGGCGGTTTTCTGCTCGGTACGGCCGGCATCAAGCTGCTCACCAGCGCTCCGGTAAAGAATGCCTGCGTGCAGGGTATCGCGTGCGGCATGCGCATCAAGAACGGCTACCAGGACATGGTCGAGCAGGCCAAGGCTAATGTCGACGACATGGTTGCCGAGGCTGCTTACATCACCCAGAGCGAGGCCGCTGCTGACGAGGCAGCCGAGTAACGCTCCCAGGCACAAACTATGAGATTCTCGATTATTAGCGAGATCCCCGGCAGGACCCGTCTTCAATTGGCGGGTCCTGTGCCAGAGAGCGATCTCGATGCACTTCTTAAGCTTGGCGGCGACATCGATGGCGTGCACAAGGTGCGCGTCTACGGCCGCATCGGCCAGATGGCACTCGAATACGACGAGTCGCGCCGCGATGCCGTGCTGGCCGCCGTCGGTGCGCTCGACGCTCAGGCCATTGCCGACGCAAAGACAGGCTACGTGATGCAGCTTGAGCCACGCAAGCACAAGCTCGTCATGGATCTTGCCACACTTATCGGTGCCCATTACGCACGTCGCTGGTTCTTGCCGACGCCTCTGCGTGCGGTGTTTGTCGTGGCCGGTTACATGGCATTTTTGCGCGCTGCCCTTCATGAGCTGGCGCAGCCGCGCCTGACCGTTCCCGTGCTCGACGCTTCGGCTATCGGCATTTCGTTCGTCAAGCGTGATGTCGACACTGCGGGCCAGACGATGTTCCTGCTCAACGTGGGCGAGCTGCTCGAGGACTACACCCGCGCCATGAGCGAAAACGAGCTCATCAACTCGCTGCTCGATGTGCCCGACAAGGCGCAAAAGGTCATCGGCGACACCGAGGTAAGCGTTGCCGCCACCGAGCTCGAGCCCGGCGACTTGGTCGCCGTGCGCACCGGCATGTCCATCTGCATCGACGGTGTTGTCGAGCAGGGGAGCGCTATGGTCAACCAGGCGACCCTGACCGGCGAGCCGCTGGCCGTCGAGCGCAGCGTGGGCGACGACGTGTTCGCCGGTACCGTCGTGGAGGACGGCAGCATCTTGGTGCGCGTGCGCGCCAATACGGCGCAAACCAAACTGCGCTCAATCGTCTCGCTCGTGCAGACGGCCGACTCGCTCAAGTCCGAGGGCCAGTCGCATATGGAGGACCTTGCCAACAAGATCGTCCCGTGGAACTTCCTGCTCGCGGGCCTGGTTGCGCTCACCACGCGCAGTCTCATCAAGACCTCCGCGGCACTGATGGTCGACTACTCGTGCGCACTCAAGCTCACGGGTTCCGTTGCCGTCATGACTGCCATGAGCGATGCTGCCAAGATGGGCGTTATGGTCAAGGGCGCTAAGTACTTTGAGTCGTTTGCCAAGGCCGATACCATTGTCTTTGACAAGACCGGTACGCTGACCGAGGCCCAGCCGCGCCTAGCTTGCGTGCTCACGACCGACGGCTGGAGCGAGGACGAGGTCCTGCGCCTTTCCGCTTGCTTGGAGGAGCATTTTCCGCATCCGGTGGCGCGTGCCGTGGTCAATGCGGCACGCGAGCGCGGGCTCGAGCACCGCGAGCGCCATGCTGCCGTCGAGTACATCGTGGCGCACGGCATCGCTTCGTCCATCGAAGGGCGTCGCGCGATTATCGGCTCGGCACACTTTGTGTTTGAGGACGAGAGCGCGCAGCTCGAGGCCGACATTAAGGAGCAAATCGAGTCCCAGATGCAGGGCCTGTCGCCGCTGTATCTGGCGGTCGATGGAAAGGTCGTCGGCGTGCTCGGCATCGAGGATCCGCTCAAGCCCGGGGTCCGTGAGGCCATCGCCGACTTGCATGCGCTGGGCGTCAAGCATGTCGTTATGCTCACGGGCGATTCGGAGCGCACGGCCGAGCGCATTGCGCGCGAGGCGGGTGTCGACGAGTTTAAGGCCGAGCTGCTGCCCGAGGACAAGTACGCCTATGTGGAGCGCATTAAGGGCGAGGGGCGCCACGTTGCCATGGTGGGCGACGGTGTCAACGATTCGCCGGCGCTCGGTTTGGCCGACGTGGGCTTGGCGATGGGTGGCGGAAGCGACATCGCCAAGGAGGTTGCCGACATCATCCTGACCGATACGGATCTTGCCGCGATCGTGCGCCTGCGCCGTATGAGTCAGGGGCTTATCGATCGTCTGACGAGTTCGTATTCCAAGGTGATGCTCACCAACTCGGCGCTCCTGGCGCTGGGCATTACCGGCATGATCACTCCGCAGACGTCGTCACTGCTGCACAACGGCTCAACGATCGCCTACAGCCTGGGCAACGCAAAGGCGTACCTGCGTTAGCGTTTTCGATTGAGTAAATGGCCTGCACCCTGGCGGCGCCGCAGCCGCCAGGGTGCAGGCCTTCTTTTGTTTGACGAGATGTTAGCTCGGATATATGCTCGTGCTAGCAGAGCTAGCAAATGCTGAAGGTGAGGTTGAGATGGCTACCGTTGGCAGCATGGCGCAGGTGAATGTTCGCGTAGATCGCTCGGTTAAAGAGCGCGCCGAGGAAGCGCTGCGGCTTTCGGGCGGGTCACTGCCCGAGCTCATCAAAAAGGTGGTGGCCAAGGTCGCGCAGGGTGGCGGGCAGTGCGAGGAAGTGCTTGCGGCCGTCGACGACCGGCGGCAGACCGTCGCGCCCGATACTCCGTTCGCCGCATCATGGGCGGCGGCAGATCAGCTTTACGCGGACCTGGGCATCGCTACGTCGCCCGTATCCGACGATCGCGGTTGGGAAACAATCTATTCCGAAGCCATGGACGAGCACTATCGCCAAAAGGGGATGATCCTGTGAGCGGGGCTCCCCTCAAAATAATGGTGGATGCCAACGTATGGGTTGATTCGTTTTGCGTCGACCATGCCGAGTCGCTTGCCGCGCGTGCGTTTATTGGGCAGGCGGCGGAGGCAGGGGCATTGATGTTCTTTCCGGTGCATATCGCCAAGGACGTGCTGTACGTTGTCCAACACGAGCTGAAGCGTAGCGTTCTTGCCAGTGGGGGAGCGCTCGACGAGGCATCTGCCCGTGCAATTGGCGATGCGGCGCTGGCGTTTGTTCGGAATATGACCGAAAACGCCACGGCCGTGGGTGCAGATGCGTCGGACCTTTGGCTGGCCGACAAATACTTAGCGCTCCATCGCGATTACGAGGACAACTTGGTACTCGCCGCATGCAAACGCGCGCAGGTCGATTACTTGGTGACCAACGATCGCAAGCTGCTCGAACATGCCGATCTTGCAGCAAAGACCCCGCGCCAAATGATGCCGATTCTTGCTTTGGCCGAACGCGGCGGCGCGGCTATCGGTTGACGCGAACTGTTTGCGGGCCTCTTGGACGACGATGCGCCAAGGGACCCGCGTCTGCTATTTACAAAAGCTCGGCCTTAATGGCGGGACTTTCTGCGAGCTGCTCGACTGCCTTTTCGTCGGAGCTGTCGAGTGCTGCCAGACTGCGGTAGACCCACTCGTTGACCTGGGTGTTCTTGACGCCTGCGGTCTGCATAAGGGCGCCTACCTCGCGGATTGCTGCGAGCAGATCGGCCTTGGGACCCGCGAGCTCGACCTCGATTCCGTGGTAGGCGGCCACGCCGCGGTTCTCACTCACGTGGTCGATAAAGCCCTCGACGGTCTCAAGCTGCTGAGTGAGAGCTGCATCATCGTCAGCGTCCAGCGCGACGAGTGCGTTCGATACCGTGAGGGCAGGATGTCCGCAGGGGACAAAGCCTTCGATGACATCCATAGCTTCGGTAATGGTTGAGCCCAGGCCTGCGAGGGCATTGACGAGTTGCTGCTTGGTATCCATAACGGTCCTTTCGACGGGTCAATTCTGCTTGGCGAAAATATACGTGACGCGATCGGTAGCAAAAGTGCGAAGTGCGGCGCACATTGGGGTCTTCACAGCTCGTGCATAGAACAGCTGTCTGCTTCCGGAACGTGGTAAGATAACACTCCACAAGCGGGGTTCGCCCCGCATGTTCCTTGAAAAGTCGACGGTTATCGGGTGTTTGCAGGCCCGATACCATCCAGACTTTCCCGACATTCGGGGGCGACTGGTTTCGACACGATAGCTCTGAGAGAGGAAGCAAGCCGAGGTCTCCTCGCCTCGTTAAACAGGGGTACCGTCAAATTGAATTGACAACAACTCTTCTTTTGAGCCTATGGCTCTCGCTGCTTAATTTATAGCGGCGCGTCAACCCGGTGATTTCCCCGACACCGGCGCGACGTCATGTTAGGGGAATGCTCCTGCGCACGTAATCGGTATGGCGCGGGCTAAGACTGAACCGGTTAGGACGCCGCGAGCGTGTCGCTGCGCGCAAAGCGTCCGAGACTAAACCAGCGACTGAGCTTGGAGATGCCAATCAGGGGGCTTTCGTGGACCGGAGTTCGATTCTCCGCGCCTCCACCAATAGTTACAGGCAGGTAGATATTTATATCTACCCGCCTTTTTATTTCTAGTCCGTACCGCGGAGAATCGAACTCTATGCAGGGCGCGGGCGTTAAGCAAACGCAAAGCGTTTGTAGCGAGCGGGCGAGGACGCCGGCAGGCGGCCGAAGCCGGTGCGTATTTGCGAAGCAAATACGCGGATTCTCCGCGCAATGCCTCAGCCCAAAACAGATGTGCTGCCGACGGCATTTCTGCTGGCTGTGCCCCGCGCCGACAGATCCCCTTCATCCGCGGAGAATCGAACTCTGCTCCAAAACCCATGCGCCCTCCATCCCAAAACTGGGTAGAAGAAAGCCAAAACGCAATCGCAGGAGGTCAATATGACTGCAGAAGATAAGGCAAAGAACGCCGGCAAGGTCGCGCTCGTCTTGGAGGGTGGCAGTTTTCGTGGGCAGTTTACCGCCGGCGTGCTCGACGTCCTCATGGAGGCCGGTGTCGAAATTCCGGCGGTGTACGGCGTCTCGGCCGGTGCGCTCAATGGCGTCAACTACAAGTCGCACCAGATCGGTCGCACCAACCGAGTCAATTTGACCTTCTGCAATGACAACCGCTACATGGGTGCCGCATCCTTCGCATCCACGGGCTCCATCGTGGGTTACGACTTTATCTTCAACGATATCCAGGACCGCCTGGATCCCTTTGACAACGAGGCGTTCGACGCGAGCCCCATCGAGATGTACGCCGTCGCGACGGACATGCTCTTTGGAACTGCCGCATACCTGCCGGTCAAAAGCGCCGTGCTCGACCTCGACGCCGTGCGTGCCTCGACCTCGTTGCCGCTGGTG
>CAUGKA010000105.1 GCA_959599615.1 uncultured Collinsella sp.
ACGCAAAGAAGGCCACTTAATGTGGCCTTCGTCTTGCGCAGGACTGTAGAGCAGGAAACCTTATATCCGGCCCCCCGTCCGGGGACCGCGCCGTACCAGCTACAGTGTCATGTTTGGATCGGCATCGACGTCGAACGGCGAGATTTCACCTCGGTCGAATTTACGGCGGGCGACCTCCGCGATCATGGCTGCGTTATCGGTGCACGCCGAAAGCGGTGGCACCGTTACGCGGATCCCCTGACGCCCAAGCTTCTTGATCATCATCTCGCGCAGATGCGGATTAGCCGAGACGCCGCCGCCGATGCAGTATTCCTTGCATCCGGTGGCATGCAGGGCGTTTTTGGCCTTCTTGTACTGCACGTCAAAGACCGCCGCCTCAAACGAGGCCGCTAGGTCGGGCAGGCGAATCGTGCGCCCGGCCTTGGTCTCCTGCTCGATGTAGAGCGTCACCGCCGTCTTGAGGCCCGAAAGCGAGAAGCGATAGTCCCCCCTGCTGTTAAGCGCACGGGGGAAATCGATCGCCTTGGGGTTGCCCGTCTCGGCAAGCTTGGAGATGATAGGGCCTCCGGGATAGCCAAGGCCCAGTGCCTTTGCCACCTTGTCGAAGGCTTCGCCCACGGCGTCGTCGAGCGTCTCGCCAAGCACTTCATAGTCGCCCCATGCCTTTACGTGCACGAGCATGGTGTGCCCGCCCGAAACGAGCGTAAAGATAAACGGGGGCTTGAGGTCGGGCTGCGCCAACAGGTTGGCAAACAGGTGGCCCTCCAGATGATTGACGCACACCAGCGGTTTGCCGGCAGCATACGCAAAGCCCTTGGCAAAGGCGACACCCACCACCAGGGCACCCACCAGGCCAGGACCTTGCGTCACGCCCACAGCGGCAAGCTCACTTGGCGCAATGGCTCCGCCCGTAAGGCCCAGCGACGCTGCGGCGTCCTCGAGCGCCGCGTCCACGACGCTCACGATGACCTCAACGTGCTTGCGCGAGGCGATCTCGGGCACCACGCCGCCAAAACGGGCATGGAAATCGATCTGCGTCGACACCTGGTTGGCCAGCATATTGCCATCCGCATCGATAATCGCCACCGCCGTCTCGTCGCAGGAACTCTCGATGGCAAGCACTAGGCGGCGGCGCTCAATTTCGGCACGCTCCCCCTCGGAGCGCCTAGGCGCAGGCAGCGGCCATACGCGCTGCTCTGCCGCCGTCGGCTCGGGCGAGGCATTGTCGACCGGAAGCACCAGGGGCAGCGGAGCCGTCATGACGATGGCATCCTTGCCGGCACCATAATAGCCGCGGCGCCATCCTGCCTCGGTAAAGCCCAGAGCGTTATAAAGCGCGATCGCTCCCTTGTTGTCGTCCTCGACCTCGAGCGAAGCCGTGGTGCAGCCGAGCATCTGGGCATCATAGCTCACATGCGACAGCAGCTTGCGGGCAATGCCCTCACGGCGATGTGCCGGGTCGACGGCGACATCCAGAATCTGCACATCACCGTCCACGACCATACCGCCGGCAAGGCCCAGCAGCTTGCCATCGTCGTGTGCCACCCACCAACTACGCGGCGCAGCGACGTCCTCGCCCAGTTCGGACAGAAACATGCCCGGCGTCCACGCCTCGTGTCCGGCACCTTCAAAGCAGGCAGCCTCTAGCGCGCTCGCGCCCTCGGCATCCGCCGCGCCCATGGGACGGAACTGCAGATGACGACCGGCGAGCTCATCGGCAACGCCCGTAATTTCGCTCTGTGCACTCTCAGCAAGACCAAGACGCTTGCGCTCGTTTTCCTCGGCATCCGAAAGGCGCGTGTAAATCGGCAGGACGCGAGCCGGATCGCCGTCACCCGCAGCGTGCGCGAGCAGCAAGCCCTCGCCCGAAGGCCACCACAGGTCGCGCTCCACGCAGCGGGCGGTCTCGTCCTCACCCAGCAGCTTGCCATAGCGCACGAGACCGTCACCGGTCAGCTGAACCTGGTCCCAGTCCGCTGCTCGGCGCCACTCATCGAGCGCCACGGCGGCCTTGACCACGTGTTCGCGCTCAAATTGACGCTCGGGTCCCTCATCGACCAGCATATACAGCGCCGGATATACCTCACCGCGCATAGCATCGGCCAAGATACCAAGCTTGCCGCGCACGCCAGCCTTCCACGCCGTCCAAGCGCAAGCGTCGAGCGTCGACACGCCCAGCAGCGGAACATTGGCACCGCGCGCGAGGCCCTTGGCAGTGGAGATGCCGATGCGCACACCCGTAAACGACCCCGGGCCGCGGCCGACCACGTAGCAACCAACATCGCTGCGATCCAGACCGGCTTGAGCCAGCGCGCCATCAACGGTATTCACGAGCTCAACGTTGGCGTGACGGCGACACATGTGGTCGCCACTCACGAGCTTCGTCTCGCCCGTCTGCCCATCAATCCAGCTTGCCGCGCAGGCAAGCATGTCGGTCGAAGTATCGAGCGCCACCACCAGCGCGTTGTCGTTATGCAAGCTCATCTTGTACAGCCTTATCAATCAAATGGGAAAGCTCCATTGCGCGGTCACCGTGCGCCTCGAGCGTTATCGTTCGCACATCGCTGTCGCCCTCATCACGCCTGAGCGTCACCGAAAGATACTCATCCGTCAGCTCGTCTTGGAATTGTTCGCCCCATTCCAGCAGGCAAGCACCCTCATAGCCCAGCACATCGAAAATGCCCGTATCCTCGAGCTCGTAGGCATGCTCCAGGCGGTATAGATCAAAGTGAAACAGCGGAATACGACCTTGATCGTGGACGGCCATGAGCGCAAACGTAGGGCTCGTAACCATATGCCCATCGCCCAGCCCGCGCGAGACGCCCTTGGTAAAGTGAGTTTTGCCCACTCCCAGGCCACCGGTCAGGATGAGCACATCGCCGTCCTCAAGGCACGGTGCAATTAGCTCGCCAAAGTACTCCGTATCGGCAGCGCAAGTCGTTTTGTAAATACCTACCCCCAGGCGCTCCAGGGACATACATGCTCCTTATTATTCCGAGGCGTCCTCTGGCGCGGGATGTCGCTCCAGATAGTCGCCCAGCATCTTAAAGTCTTCCTCCAGCAGCTCCTGCCACGCCGGATTGCGTAGCGCTGCTGCCGGATGGAAAGTGGGCATCACCACAAAGTGCCCCATCTGATGGAACCTGCCGCGCAGCTTGGTAATGCCGATCTCGGTCTTGAGCACAAAGTGCGTTGCGGGGTTGCCGAGCGTCACGATGATATCGGGCCAGATGCTTCGAATCTGCTCGCGCAAAAACGGTGAGCAAGCCAGCACTTCCTCGGGGCGCGGATTGCGGTTTCCCGGCGGGCGGCACTTAAGCACGTTGGCAATGTAGACGTCTTCGCGTTTGAGCCCCGCCAGCGACAAAATGCCGTTGAGGTCCTCGCCTGCCGCCCCCACAAAGGGCTCGCCCTGCAAATCCTCATTGCGGCCCGGCGCCTCGCCAATAAACATCACGCGAGCGCGGGGGTTTCCCACGCCAAACACGATATTGTGACGCGACTGGTAGAGCTGGCAGAGGTGACAATCGCCCAGAACGGCCTCAATTTCCTCGAGTGCGACCTCACGTGGTGCCTGATGGGTATGGCCGGGGATGTGCATGACGCCCATAGCGGCTCCTACACGTAGACCTTGTCGAGACGCATGCCAAAGCCGCAGGCGACCTCGTAGTTAATCGTTCCGCGCAGTCGGGCCATCTCGTCCATAGTGATCTCGGCGTCGCCATCGCGGCCGACAATGATCATCTCGTCACCATACTCGGCCTCGGGAATCTCGTGTGCCGGGTTGGACTGAATGGCGACCATAAACTGGTCCATGCAGATATTGCCAACCTGATGCACGCGCTCGCCGCGATACAGCACATCCATACGATTGGAAAGCGTACGCGATAGGCCATCGGCATAACCGATCGGCAGCGTGCAGATCTGAACGCGCGTACGCGGTACGCGGTAGGTAAAACCGTAGCCCACGCCCTCGCCCATCGCAGGGTGTGCCACGCGCGTCACGCGCGCATGGACGCTCATAACGGGATCAAGCTGCATCACGCGGCCACTCAGCTCGCACGGCTGCATGCCATACAAGCCGACGCCGGCGCGAATCATATCAAAATGCATCGAGGGGTCGAGCATCGAGGACGGCGTGTTGGCGCAGTGCACGATACCGCACTCAAAGCCCGCATCCTTAATGGCCTGAACGGCCTCGGTAAAGCGCTGACACTGCAGTTTGTAGTCCCAGCCCGAAGGTTCATCGGCCGTGGCGAAGTGCGTAAATACGCCGTCGCACTGAATACCGCGATGGAAATTAATACCGCGGACAAAGTCGAGCACCTGCGTGTAATGTACGCCAATGCGGTTCATGCCCGTCTCGATGGCGAGATGATACTTGCCCACCTTGCCCGCCGCGACGGCACATTCGCCATACGCAAGAGCAAAGTCAGACGTATAGACCGAGGGCATGATATCAAACTCGAGCAACGTCGGAATGGCCTCGATAGGCGGCTCGCTTAGGATGAGGACGGGTTTCGTAATCCCGCCCTGTCGGAGCTCAACGCCCTCGTTAACCGTCGCCACGGCAAACATGTCGGCACCGGCAGAATACATGATCTTGGCGCACTCAACAGCTCCATGACCATAAGCATCGGCCTTGACCACACAGCACAGGCGCTGACGTGGATTCAGCAAGTTCTTATAGGCCCTCGTGTTGCGACGGAGCGCCCCGCGGTCGATCTCGACCCAGGACCAGCGCGTCAAATCGGCTTTATTCATGATTAGTCATCCGACCCTTCGTCCATGATTCCCAGATCTTCGAGCGCATCCTTTGCCGCCAGCTCCATGGCAGGACCGATCAAGTCGATAAGATCGGTTGCGATAACGCTCTTCTCACCATACTCCGTCGCCGCGGCAAAACCGGCGTAGCTGTGAAGTGCGACGGCGTACGAATACAGCAACTCCCAACGATCCATCTCGTCGCGCATGGTGGCAAGCGTGCCGGCCAAAATACCCGCCAGAACATCACCCGAACCGGCAGTTGCCAGAGAAGCCGGACCCGAGAGTGGCAGCAGCACGCGCTCAACACCACAGATAGCCGTCGTCGGCCCCTTGGCAATGACCACCAGATTGTCGGAGCCTGCAGCCCAAACAACCTTCTGCGCGGCCGCAATCGCGGTACCAAGGTCGTTCACCTCGTCACCGGCAACCAGACGCGAAAGCTCACGATAGTGCGGCGTCATAACCAACGGCTGCTCGCGGCGATACATCTCGGGGTTACTATCAATACCGTCAATGGCAATCTTAGCAAGGCAGTTGAGTGCATCGGCGTCCAAAATTAGCGGTACATCAAGCTCGAGCAAGCCCGAAACCACCTGCATAGCGCCGGCAGACGTCGTCATACCGGGACCGCACAGCACGCAGCTGTACTTCTTTGCGATCTCGCACACCGTCATGCGCGCAGCGGCGCCAAAGGAGCCGCGGGAATCAGACGGAATAGCAAAAACGGGAATCGAAGGAAGTGCCATGCGAATGAGATTGGCACAGGCGTCAGGAGCCGCGACTGCCACGTAACCAGCACCCGCGCGAGCTGCAGACTTGGCCGCCATAATGGCAGCACCAGGATATTGCGCAGATCCGGCGACAATAAGCACAGAGCCACGGGAATACTTATCGATATTCGATGGTAGCGGAGCAAAGTAATCAACTAAGTCACCGGGCTCGACAATCTCGGCGGCGTGGTCGACATCATCGATGACCTCGTCAAGACGGTCGTAAAGATTGCCGCAGATCAAATCGCCAGCATACTCAGGACCATCAGCGCTATACAGACCAATCTTGGGCGCAATCATCGTCACCGTGCGCTCGGCACGAATGCAGTCGTCATCAACAACGCCCGTCTCGGCATTCAGGCCCGAGGGGACATCAATGGATACGACACAATCGGCGCATTCATTGACCGTAGGAATCCAAATGGAGAACGGCGCACGCAGATTCCCGTGGAAACCGGTACCAAAAATGGCATCGACAACAACATCGGCCTTATCGATCAAAACCTCGAGTTCGTCACGCGAGGGACCGACGCAAACGTGCACATCGCGGCCGGCAGTTCGACGAGCAACATGACGTGCCAGAGCAGCAGGAATCTCATCCGGCTCAACCGGAGAAACGATATCCACGTCCACACCCTTGTGGCTCAGGATATCGGCGGCAACCCAACCGTCGCCGCCATTATTACCAAAACCGACCAGAACGAGAACCCGATCGGGATTGAGCTTCAAGACCTCGTTGGCGGCAAACTCACCCGCTAGCTCCATAAGCTCGGCCTTCGAAGTCCCTTCGCGTTCGATGATATCCTCGAGACGAACGACTTCTTCGGTACTCAAAACCGGTTTCATCTATGCTCCTAGCGTATCTTGCGAAGCATCGCCCAGGTGCTCCGTCAATGCTGAATTCTGCAGCTGCTCGAGCTCATCTAATACAGAGCGAGCCTCTTTAAATGTCTGCGCAACGCGTTTCTTGGTACTCACCTTTTCCTCTTTTGGCTTAGGCCGAGCATCTTCGGTAATCGCGATGGCATTCGCAACGGCCAAGTCTCCCGTAAGCGTAATGGAAAGAGCGACCTCAACAACACCCAGTTCTTGAGCGATCTCGAGAGCACGGCCCGAAAGCAGCGCCTTCGGTTTGCCGAGTTTATCACGCGTTACCGAAACATCCTTGCGACCCACGCCTTGACTAAAACCCGTGCCAAGAGCTTTAAGCACCGCCTCACGCGAAGCAAAGCGGCTGGCATAGTGAGCAGCGGGACGCGATGATGCATCGCAATACGCACGCTCTTCTTCGGTAAACACACGCCGAGCAAACGACGGCGTCTTTTCAAGAATTGATTTCATGCGGGAAATCTCGACGATATCAACGCCGATACCAGCTTCAGCCATGTTCACCTCCATATCGCACAGACTAAGTTATTGTAGCCCGTTCACAGAAGATGCGACAAACGAGGGTTATAAAACACAGCTACTATGTGAGACAAAAGCCCGTAAACGCAAAAAAGGGGGAGGCCGCGAGGCCTCCCCCTTCTAAGTTCGATGACGGCTCGGTGCCGTCCACCGGTCAGCGGCGCCCTGGCCTCCCACGGGCTGGCC
>CAUGKA010000106.1 GCA_959599615.1 uncultured Collinsella sp.
TGTCCTACGCTGACGAGGACCAGATCGGCGAGGTCATCGATTCCTTTAACAACGGCTATCTCCGAACGCCGCTGTCCACCCGTCAGGAGCTGTCGCAGAGTGCCTACGCCCTGCGCGACCAGATCAAAAAGACGCAAGATGAGCTCAACAACCTTAAGTACCAGGACGATTCGGTCTATGCGGATGACATCGCCCACTTAAAGCAGCTTGCCGAGTGGATGTATGAGCGCGTCGACGTGATCTGCCAGAGCTGGGATATCTCGCTGGCCATTCCCGATGGCGAGTCGATGAGTTCCCACCAAAGCGAGATCCTGGCGCCCATCGCGCAGGGCGGCAATAGCGCGCTGAACCAGTACGATGCCAATGTGGGTTCCTGGAAGCCGCAGCAGCGTTCCTAAAACTAGTTCGCCATAGTCGGCATAACCTACGTGCGCAATTGATGTAAGCCCGTGCTTATTGCTACAATTCGTACAAATATGCTTTAAACGCACGAGGAAGGAACCACATGTTTGGTTTTAAGAAAGAGCTCTACACGCCCGAGTATCAGCTTGTCGGCGACGAGTGTGCCGTAATCGAGACGTCGAAGGGTACCATCAAGGTCAAGTTTGACGGCGAGGGCGCTCCCATTCATGTCGCGAACTTCTGCGAGCTTTCCACGATGGGTTTCTATGATGGCCTTAAGTTCCATCGCTATGTGCCCGGTTTTGTTATCCAAGGTGGCGACCCCAATACCCGCGACATGTCCGGCGCCGACGTCGCCGCCGGTCTTGAGGGCCCCGACGGCATGCCCGGTACCGGTGGCCCTGGCTACTGCATCAAGGGCGAGTTCGCCACCAATCCGCGCAACAGCCATGTCGATGGCGCCCTTGCCATGGCACGCTCCATGGACCCCGATTCCGCGGGTTCGCAGTTCTACTTCTGCCTGGGCGCCCAGCATAACCTCGATTCCGGTTACACCGTCTTTGGTACCACGGTCGAGGGTCTCGATGTGATTTCGCAGCTGCGTGCCGGCGACGAGATCGTCCATGTCGAGATCGTTCACGAGTAAAGGGGACTTCCTTGAATAGCCAGCTGATCCAACAGGGCCGCGCCGCTTACCGCGCGGGTGATTTTTCCGCTGCAGCCCAGATGCTTGGGGCGGCAAAGACTCCCGATGAGATTATGGGCGAGGCAGATCACCTTCGTGGCAACGCCTTGATGCACCTGGGCATGTATGCCGAGGCCGCCGAGGCCTATGCCGCCGCCCTCAACGACGGCACCTACGGCAAGCGCGGCGCGCTGCTCACCAACCGCGGCAAGGCGCTTGCCGCCGTGGGCGACTACACGACGGCCGCTCAGGCGTTCTCTGCTGCTACGCAGGATGCTTCCTATGCCACGCCGTTCAAGGCCTATCTGGGCCTGGGCAATGCGCTGTTCCAGTCGGGCGACTATGCCAACGCAGGAACCGCCTTCCGTCAGGCTGCCATCGACGGCGCCAATCCGGCTCCTGCCGCCGCACTCGGCGAGCTCGGTCGTTGCTTCATTAAGCTCGGCCGTCCGGCGGATGCCGTGGAGACCTACCGCACGGCTATCGACTTTGCCGGCCCCCGCGACGACACGCGTGCGCTCAACGCCGGCATGGGTCAGGCGCTTTCTGCCGCCGGCCGTCCCTCCGACGCACTCGACGCCTTTAACGCCGCTACTGCCGATGGCATCTACCAGCTCACCTCCGAGCAGGCCGATGAGCTTGCCCGCGTGCACGATTCGCTTGCCGCGCTGTCTGCCCAGACGGCTATGGCCACGGCTCCGGCGCCCGCGATGGACGCTCCTGCCGTCGATCCGCTCGATCCTACGGGCGCGACCGGTCAGTTTATGCCCGATCCCTCGGACACCGGCTTCTTTACGCTGTCCGAGTCCGAGATGGTCCAGCAGGACCGTCAGGATCGTAAGCAGGCCAAGGTCCGTCGTCGCCATCGCCACACGGGTCTCAAAGTCTTCATCGTGCTGCTTCTGCTCATTTTGATCGCCGCGGGCGGTCTGGGCTTTGCCTACACGCGCGGCTTTGGCTTCCCGTCTCAGGAGTCTGTCGTTACCGATTTGTTCCAGGCTGCCGGTGACGGTGACACCGCAAAGGCCGAGTCTTGCCTGGCATCGAGTCTGTCCGAGGACGCTAAGTCGATGATCATCTCCTCGATTCCGCAGGGTGCCACCGTGTCCGTCGAGGGCATGGATCAGTCCATGACCGAGACGACCGCCAAGGTGAAGGCATCGCTTTCCAAGGGCGGCGAGCAGGAGTACACCGTCAAATTCGTGCGCTCCGACAACCATATCGGCTGGACCGTTTCTTCGCTCGATATGGATTTCTCGGCTGCTGACAACCAGTAGTGACCTTATGGGATTTAGCTTTGCCCGGCGCTTCACCGCAAGTGAGGTGCCGGGCTTGCGCTAGTATGATGAGCTAGTAGTTTTCCAGCAATCATCCAACACATCAGGAGTTGCGTTGTTTTCTTTGATGGATATGTTCTTCGGTAGCTATGCGGGCGATCTTGCCATCGACCTCGGCACCGCAAATACGCTTGTCTCCGTGCGCGGCAAGGGCATCGTTATTCGCGAGCCCTCTGTTGTTGCCATCGACAAGAACGACGAGCGCATCCTGGCGGTCGGTATCGAGGCAAAGCGCATGCTCGGCCGTACGCCCGGCAACATCGTGGCCGTTCGTCCCCTGAAGGACGGCGTCATCGCCGACTTCGATGTTACCGAGGCCATGCTTCGCTACTTTATCGACAAGGCGTCCGAGAAGCGCTATCCGTGGACTCCGCGTCCGCGTGTTGTCGTCTGCGTTCCCTCCGGTGTCACGTCGGTCGAGAAGCGCGCTGTCTTTGAGGCCACGATCCAGGCCGGTGCCCGCCAGGCCTATCTGATCGAAGAGCCTATGGCAGCTGCTATCGGCGCCGACCTGCCCGTCGAGGAACCCACCGGCTCCATGGTCATCGACATCGGCGGCGGTACCACCGAGGTTGCCGTTATCGCTATGGGCGGCATCGTCGTCTCGCAGTCCATCCGTATTGCCGGCGACGAGTTCGATCAGGCCATCCTCACGCACGTTCGCGATGCCTACAACCTGGCCATCGGCGAGCGTACGGCAGAGGACATCAAGATCAAGGTCGGCTCCGCCGTGCCGCTCAAGGATGAGCTCGACGTCGAGGTCAACGGCCGCGACGTGATCACCGGTCTGCCCAAGACCGTGCGCATCGAGAGCGAGGAGATTCGTCGCGCACTCAACAAGCCGCTCGACGAGATGGCCAAGGCCGTCAAGGACGCACTCGACGCTACGCCTCCCGATCTTGCCTCGGACCTTATGTACTACGGCATTTTGCTGACCGGTGGCGGCGCGCTGCTGCGCGGTCTTGATGTGCGCCTGCGCGATGAGACCGGCGTTTCGGTCAACGTCAGCCCCACGGCGCTCGATAACGTCGTTAACGGCTGTGCCCGCGTGCTCGAGGCCAATGCGTTTGATGGCGGCTTCGTCCAGACCAATGCTTAATTTCCAAAAGGTGGATTCCATTTGGCACGATCTTCGGGTTTCTCCACAAATCTGAATACCAAGCGACAATCAACGGGTATGCGCCCGTTGATTGTTTTCAGCCTGATTTCGGTGTTGCTGCTCACGTTTTACATCCGCGAGGGCGAGGCAGGACCGATTCATGCCGTGCGCTCGGGCGTGACGACGATTACCTCGCCGGTGCGCTTTGTGGGCTCGGCTGTGGCGGCTCCCTTCAATGCGATCGGTAACGTGTTCTCTAACCTTACGGCGTCGCAGGACACGCTTGACGAGCTTAAGAAGCAAAACGAGGAACTGACCTCTAAGGTTGCCGAGCTCTCCGAGGCTCAAAAGACCGCTGAGCGTCTGGAGGGGCTGGTCGGCCTGCAGTCGACCTACAACCTCAAATCGACCGCAGCTCGTATCGTCGGTGCCTCGGGCGATGCCTGGACCTCGACCGTCACCATCGATAAGGGTTCTGCCGACGGGCTTACCATCAACATGCCTGTGACGAGTTCTGCCGGTGTCATAGGCCAGATTATCGAGGTCTCGGCCAAGACGTCCACCGTGCGCCTGATTGGCGACGAGAACTCGGGCGTGTCCGCCATGGTGCAGGACACGCGCGCCCAGGGCATGCTGCAGGGTCAGGCTGACGGCACGCTGCGTCTTGAGTACGTGGGCGTCGATTCCGACGTTAAGGTTGGCGACATCATCGTTACCTCGGGCATTGGCGGTGTGTTCCCCAAGGGCCTACCGCTCGGCACCGTCTCGTCGGTTGAGAAATCGGCAAACGACGTGTACTACACCATTGTGGTGCGCGCCCAGACGACGGCCGAGAACAACGAGGAAGTGCTGGTCATCACTTCGCTGACCGACGAACAGTCGGCCTCGGATGAGGACGTGAGCACGGCCAACAGCACGCCACAGGGAACGTCGCGCGATGCTGCGACCAAGACGAAGGACGAGAGCCCGGATGACAGTTCCGACACGTCCGAGACGACCGATTCCGGCTCGAGCGAATAGGGGGCATGTCCATGGATCTACACGAGCAGGGGATGAGCTCCCGCGCGTTTGTATTCGCCGCCATCGTGTGCGTGCTGTTGCAGGCAGGCCT
This sequence comes from uncultured Collinsella sp., assembly GCA_959599615.1. Classification (GTDB taxonomy): domain Bacteria; phylum Actinomycetota; class Coriobacteriia; order Coriobacteriales; family Coriobacteriaceae; genus Collinsella. Next base: position 4,635 of record CAUGKA010000106.1, read on the forward strand.
GGCACCGCAGATCTCCATTGCGGGCGGTCGCGTCAACTTTATGATTATCCTGGTGTGCCTAAGCGTGTTCTCGGGCGACCCGACCCGTGCCGTCGTGTGCGGTTTTTGCAGCGGCTTGTTCTATGACCTTTCCGCTGCCGTGCCGGTGGGCGTTATGTCGCTCCTGCTGACCGTGGGTTCTTTTGCCCTGGTGCATAGCGCTGCCGGTCAGACGGGCGGTACCCCGAGTGCGCGCGGCATCACTGTGGGCGCCTTCGCGTTCGTCATTAATGTGATCTACAGCATCATCTTGCTATTTATGGGTTTGGAGACGAGCTTTGTCGTGGCGATCTTCGGCCATGCGCTGCCGTCTTCGATCCTGACGGGTCTGGTTGCCATTCCGTTTTTGATGTCCGGCGTCGTGCCGCAGTCCGGTTATGGATTCTCCGCACGTGGCGGACGCCAGACGGGCATGCGCTTTAAGCCCAAGACCCGTAAGCTCAAATAGGGGAGGCCCGTAGATGTCTTCCCAGATGACGGTTATTATCGCCGGTATCGTGCTGGTTGTGGCCATCGTGGTCGCGCTGGTCATCATGCGTCGCGGCGATTCCCGTTTTACCTACGATACGCAGCATGGAACGGCCCCGCGCGCCACCGAGGGCGAGGGCAATACCGCGGCGACCGCCTTTAAGGGCCGCTTCTCCATCCTCACCACGGGTGTGGGCGCGATGTTCGCGGCGCTTGCCGTCAAGCTGTGGGGCATGCAGATGGTCTCGTCGGACTATTACGAAAAGCAGGCTAATAGCAATCAGACGCGCACCGTTACCACACCCGCTGTGCGCGGCCGCATCCTCGACCGCAATGGCGTGGCACTTGTCCAGAACCGTCCCTCACTTGCTGTCGTGGCCTACCGCGACCTTGCCGAGGATGAGGTTCTGGTTCGCCATCTTGCCAACGTGCTCGGTATGCCCTACGTGGCGGTTCTGCGCAATATCCAGGACAATTCCGAGGGCGCCCAGAGCCTGCATACCATCGCGACGGACGTCCGTCGTTCCACGGTTGCCTATATCAAGGAGCACGCAGGCGAGTTCCCGGGCGTCAAGATTGCCGAGCGTACCGAGCGCCAGTACCCGTACGGCGAGACGGCCTGTCACATTTTGGGCTATACCGGCACCATTACCTCCGAGCAGCTCGAGGCCCAGAATAAGAAAACCTCTGGCGATGATGATGCTTCTGCTGGCAAGATTACGTACCAGTCGGGCGATATCGTGGGCCAGGCGGGTGTTGAGAGCTACTACGAAAACCTGCTGCAGGGTATTCGTGGCGAGCAGACCGTCAAGGTCGATGCCTCGGGCAATGTGACCGGTCAGGCCGGCGCCGTGCCCGCCAAGGCCGGCTCCGACATTAAGCTCACGCTCGACCTTAAGATCCAACAGGCCTGTGAGACGGCGCTGGCGAGCGCCATCGAGCTTGCCAAGACCACTGGCTACAGCAATGCCGGCAACGGCGCTGTGGTGTGCCTCGATCCCAACAATGGTGAGATCCTGGGCATGGCGAGCGAGCCCAAGTTCGATCCGTCCGTCTTTATCGGCGGCGTCTCAAATGACGTGTGGACCGAGCTCAATGATGACAAGGGTTCGCACCCGCTGCTCAACCGCGCCATTAGCGGACAGTACATGTCGGCCTCGACCATCAAGCCGCTCTCGGCACTGGCCGGTCTTGAGTTTGGAACCTACACTTCAACGCAGACAACCAACTGCACGGGCTATTGGACGGGCTTGGGCAAGGCTTGGGGCAAGCGCTGCTGGCTGACGTCTGGCCACGGCACCATGACGCTGCAGTCGGGTATAGCCAACTCGTGCGACCCCGTCTTCTACGACATGGGCAAGGCGTTCTTTTATGACGAGCAACATTCCGAGGGGCTGCAGGAGGTCTTTCGTCGCTGGGGCCTAGGCAAGACCTGCGGTATCGATCTGCCGAGTGAGGGCGCGGGCCGTATTCCCGATGCCGAGTGGAAAGAGTCGTACTTTACCGACGCCTCTGCCGAAGACCGCAAGTGGAATGCCGGCGATATGACCAACATCGCCATCGGCCAGGGCGACATTTTGGTGACGCCTCTGCAGATGGCATGCGCCTACATGGGCCTTGCCAACGGCGGTAAGCAGTACGTGCCTCACGTGTTTTTGTCTGCCGTGTCGCGCGATGGCGACGGCGATGCCTATAAGTACAACGGCAAGGGCAAGAAGAAGCGCCTGGAGGCCAAGATCAACAGCGATTCGGATTTGGCTCTTGTTCGCAACGGCATGCACGACGTGATTTACACGGCATCGACGTCCTTGGCGGCTCACTTTGGCACCCTGACGCCGCAGGTGTACGGCAAGTCGGGCACGGGCGAGAAAAGCGGCGAGGACGAATACGCGTGGTTTTGCGCCTATGCGCCGGCCGAGGATCCCAAGTATGTCATCGCTACTGTCCTGGAGCAGGGCGGCGGTGGCTCAGATCCGCGATGCA
>CAUGKA010000107.1 GCA_959599615.1 uncultured Collinsella sp.
CAACATCTGGGCAACGCTGCTATTGCAGTCGACCAACCAGCTCGATGCGCTCTATGGCGAGGCACGCGCACGCTCCATCATGGGCAACTGCGACACGCATCTGGTGCTGGCGTTCCAGGATCCCGAGAGCGCCCGGGTGTTTTCCGACCGCGCCGACGCGCTGCCCAGCACGCTCATGGCGACGCCGATCGATCGCTCGTGGCTCTTTGTGCGCGGCTGCACTCCCGAACAGGTCGAGCGCTTTAGGCTCGAAGACCATCCGCTCTACGGGGAGCTGCCCGAGGCGCAGCGAGGCCATGCGGAGGCCGAGCTCTAGACGCAGGGCCCTCGCAGCACGCGACGCTCCGGCGAAGATCCTTAAAGGCCGTGCGCCCCGGGGCCACGGCAAAGCAAAGGGGCCCGCATCCGATGGGATACGGGCCCCTGACTATAAGGCGCGATGCGTTAACAGCAGCGACTACTTGCGGTGAGCGCGGTAGAACTCGATGAGCGCCTGGGTCGAAGCGTCCTGCTCGGCCTTGGCGGCGTCGTCATGGAAGGCTGGAGTGATCTGCTTGGCAAGCTGCTTGCCCAGCTCGACGCCCCACTGGTCGTAGGAGTCGATGCCCCAGACCGTGCCCTCGACAAACGTGATGTGCTCGTACAGGGCGATGAGCTCGCCGAGTGCGAACGGGGTCAACGTGTCGCCAAAGATCGAGGTCGTCGGACGGTTGCCCTCAAAGCAGCGGGCCGGGACGATCTGCTCGGGCGTGCCCTCGGCGCGCACCTCATCGGCCGTCTTACCAAAGGCGAGCGCCTTGGTCTGGGCCAGGAAGTTGCCCAGGAACAGCTCGTGCACGTCCTGGCCGCTGTCGGTCGCAGGGTTGGCGGTATTGGCGAAGGCAATGAAATCGGCCGGGACCACCACGGTGCCCTGGTGCAGCAGCTGGTAGAAGGCGTGCTGACCGTTGGTGCCGGGCTCGCCCCAGAAGATCTCACCGGTGTCGGAGGTCACGGCGCTGCCGTCCCAGCGGACATGCTTGCCGTTGGACTCCATGGTGAGCTGCTGCAGGTAGGCCGGGAAACGATGCAGGTACTGGCAGTACGGCAGCACGGCGTGGCTCTTGGAACCGAAGAAGTTGACGTACCAGACGTTGAGCAGGCCCATCAGCGCAACGGCATTGTTCTCGAGCGGCGTGTTGCAGAAGTACTCGTCGATAGCGTGGAAGCCCTCGAGGAACTGCTGGAAGCGCTCGGGACCGAGCACGACGATCAGCGACAGGCCCACGGCGGAGTCGACGGAGTAGCGGCCGCCGACCCAGTTCCAGAAGCCGAAGGCGTTGGCGGGGTCGATACCGAAGGCCTCAACCTTCTCGAGTGCGGTGGAAACGGCGACGAAGTGCTTTGCCACGGCCTCGGCGTTCTGCTCATCGGAGCCGTCGATGGCGCCCTGGGCCTTGAGCTGCTCGAGCATCCAGGTCTTGACCTCGCGGGCGTTGGTGAGGGTCTCGAGCGTGGTGAAGGTCTTGGAGACGATGATCACGAGCGTGGTCTCGGGATCCAGGCCCTTAAGCTTCTCGGCCTGGTCGTTGGGGTCGATGTTGGAGATATAGCGGCAGTCGATACCGGCGTCGGCATAGGGACGCAGAGCCTCGTAGGCCATGACCGGGCCCAGATCGGAGCCGCCGATGCCGATGGACACCAGGTGCTCGATCTTCTTGCCGGTAACGCCCTTCCACTCACCGGAGCGCACGCGCTCGGCGAAGGCATACATGCGGTCGAGGACCTCGTGCACGTCGGCGACGACATCCTGGCCGTCGACGATGAGCTGGCCCCTCTCGGTTGCGGGGCGGCGAAGCGCGGTGTGCAGGACGGCGCGGTCCTCGGTGGTGTTAATGTGCTCGCCGGAGAACATGGCGTCGCGGCGCTCCTCGAGCTTCACCTCGCGGGCAAGATCGCACAGCAGCTTGACGGTCTCATCGGTCACCAGGTTCTTCGACAGATCGAAGTGCAGGTCACCGGCGTCAAAGCTCAGCTTGTTCACGCGCTCGGCATCGGCAGCGAACCAGGCCTTGAGGTCGATACCATCGGCCTCGAGCTTCTCCTGATGAGCCTCGAGTGCCTTCCAAGCGGCAGTCGACGTAGCATCGATAGGTGCGGCAACAGTTGCCATAGAGTCCTCCTCAGCATACGGGCGCACGCCTCCATGCGCCCGGACATTCAGATGCCACTATTCTAGCGCAGGTCAAGACTACAATCAGCGAGCGTTGCCAATCGGCCCCCAAACGGCAACCGATCAAAAAGGGACAGGCTTATTTTGGCAGGTCAAACGCTTTACCAACCAAAAATAACCCGTCCTTTTATGGCAAATATTAGGCCGCGGCGCAGACGCTACCGAGTAACTCACGCAGAGGAGACCCGATGCCCTCCAGCAGTTCGGGCGCGATAATGGCAAAAACGGGAACCTCGCCGGTGCCCACGACAGCAGGCACCTTGCCCTCCGAGACAATGCATCCATAAGGCACAAAGCCGTCTTCGCCGGCATCGAGCGCCGCCATGCGACGCGCGAGCTCGCGCGCAAAGCCGGCAGTATCGGCATCGCCAATCGCCAGGACAAAGTCCACGCCTTCGTCGGTCGCCAGGGCTACGGCCTCATCGACCAAATCGTCTCCCCCATCGCCCCCGACCAAGCCGCAGCGAAAAAGCACGCGTTCGAGTAGAGCTCGATCAAGCGAGCCGAGCGCCGCCGAGACGAGCTCATCGTGCGTATGTTTGTCACCGCCCAACACGACCAGCGCCTTGGTGCCACCGTAGTGAGCGACCAATCGTCCGCACCAGCGAGCCACGTCTCCATCCGCAACAAGGCGCGTCGGCATACCAAACCCATAATTGACCATCTTTTCCACAACCCTTCCGTGCGTATAGGCGGTATCAATCGTTAGGCTCATGCTACGAAGCGAGGTTTTCCGAGCTGTTTCGCACTCTTTAGAGCTGCGTTAAAACCCGATCCAACCGCACGACCATACCTACCAAAACAAACCAGTCCCTTTTTGACAGGTTTTGACGACGTCCGGACGAGCGGGTATTATCGAACAGGTATTCGATAAGAACATGTGTTTGATGAAAGGACACGGATGGCGCACGAGCAGCACACCTATATCTGCATCGACCTCAAGACGTTTTATGCCAGCGTCGAGTGCGTCGACCGTGGGCTCGATCCGCTCACCACCAACCTGGTCGTTGCCGACGAATCGCGCGGGCGCACGACCATCTGCCTCGCCATCACGCAGGCCATGAAGGACTTAGGGATTCACAATCGCTGCCGCCTATTCGAGATTCCCGATGGTATCGACTACATCACGGCCGTACCGCGCATGCAGCACTATATGGAGGTGTCGGCGCAAATCTACGGCATCTATCTGGAATACGTAAGTCCGCAAGACATTCACGTCTATTCAATCGATGAATGCTTTATCGACGTGACGCCCTATCTGGACCTCTATCACACAGATGCGGAAGGGTTCGCCTGCACGCTGCGCGACGAGGTCCTCGCGCGCACCGGCATCACGGCGACGGTCGGCATCGGCCCCAACCTATTCCAGGCCAAGGTAGCGCTCGACATTACCGCCAAGCACGTACCCAGCCGCATCGGCATACTCGACGACGAGACCTTTCGCAAGGAGATCTGGCCCCATCGTCCCATCACCGATATCTGGGGCATCGGTCCCGGCGTGGCAGCCCGCCTCGAGAAATACGGCGTCTACGATCTGATGGGCGTCGCGGCGCTCGACGAAAACCTGCTTTACGACGAGCTCGGCGTCAATGCCGAATATCTCATCGACCATGCCTTCGGGCGCGAGCCGACAACCATCGCCGATATCCAAGCCTATCGCCCGCAAGCAACTTCGACCACCACAGGACAGGTGCTCTCGAAGGGTTATGCCTACGAACAGGCCTATACCGTCTTGCGCGAGATGGTCGACAACGCCGTTTTAGACTTGGTCGATAAGCACGTGGTCTGCGACAGCATCTCGCTCTTTGTGGGCTACGCGAGCGAACGCGCCGACATACGCCGCCTCGACGCCAGCGGTACAGCGCAGTATGTGGACGGATGCGGGCACCTGCGCTCGAGCACATCGAGTATCGAACCCACCGCAACCGCCGGCCCCGAGCTCGCGCCCCGTGCGCCCAAGCCCGTCCAGCGCGATGACGAACGGCGTCGCCTGGTGCGCGAAGCGCAGGCAATCGATGGCATCTTTGTGGGAGAGCATGGCGGCAAACCGCGCGGTGGCTATGCCGCACTCTTTGCGCACTCTAACGCCTCGCGAAAGCTGAGCGAGCGTACCAATTCGTTTAAGAAGATCAGGGGCTATTTCGATGAGCTCTGGGCGCAGACTGTCGATCCCAAACGACCGGTCAAGCGCATCAACCTGGGATTTGGCAACCTCATGCCCGAGGAATTTGCCACCATCGATCTATTCAGCGATATCGAGGCCGATGAGCGCGAGCGCGACCTGGCGCGCACCGTCCTGGCCGTGAAAGGCAAGTACGGCAAGAACGCGCTCGTCAAGGGATTAAGCTTTACCGCCGGCGCCACCGCGCGCGAACGCAACGAACAAGTTGGAGGACATCGTGCCTAAACCCAAGCAGCAGCCCGTGCGCCCGCCGACCGCCTTCGAGCGCCTGGCGGACCCCGAGGGCAGACGCCGCGCCGCCGACCCCAAGCTCACTGCCAACGGTGCCGTGCGCGCCAACCGCGCCGCACAGTTTATGCCCTTTGCCGCCCTCACGGGATACTACGAACTCGTGCGCAAGCAGGAAATCACCGTCGAGCCAAAACGTGAGCTCACGGAAGAAAAAGCCCTCGCGCTTTCTAAAAAGCTCGAGGGTCTCAAACGTGGCGACTTGATTCGTGTCACCTATTACGATACATACGGCTATCGCAGCCGCACCGGCATCCTCGACGAGGCGCTCCCCGCCTTCAAGCTCCTCAAGCTCCGAGACATCGCCATCGACTTCGACGACATCCAAGACATCGAACTGCGCGGACGAGCCTAGCCAAGGAAGCGCATCCAGGGCGGCGCTTACAGCGTCATGACGTAGTAGCCCGCGTCTTTCACGGCCGTCTCGAGGACACCACGATCAACCGGCTGCTTAGAGCGCACGCGTGCCGTGTGGTCCGCATACGTCACCGTTGCCCACACGCCATCCAGCGCATTGAGGGCATTGGCTACGTTCTGAGCGCAGCCGTCACAGTTCATGCCGCCGATGAGCAGCTCATCGCTATAGGGATAGTGTGACGCATCGGTATCCACCACAACAACCTTTTTGGCCTTCTTGCCGCTCGTACCATCGCTGCAGCAACTCTTCCCGTGTGTCGAAGCGGCAATGCGACGCAGTCCAAAAAACATGCCGACGGCAATGACGGCCAGCACGATGAGATTCGCAGGGTTGAGCAAGTCACTCATGCGCTCCCCTTTCAAGTAGCACTATCTAGATACCCCCATGGGGTGCCCCCATCTTAACCCAAAATCATGTCTGTTCGGTCAATTAGTTTCCCTCTTCAAACTTCTTTGTTGACCATGGCTTACTTTCGTGTATAAGTTTTCCTAGGCTAACAGTTTAGATCCGTAAGGAGCGCCGTGACTCGAACCATAGACATCCCAACGTTTCAGGCGGCAGTCGTGCGCAACTGCTCTCCCACGCTCGCGGGCATCAAGCCGGCATCGCTCTTTACCTATCCAGGCACCTACGCCCACGGGGACGGCTCGACCACAACCGAAACCATTGCAGAACGCCGAGCACGCCTGCTCAACGTTATCGCCCAGTGCAATCGCGAGCTTGACCCGCTCGGCATCCACCTGAGTGTTTTGGTCTGGCGGCCCTGCGGAGCGCTCGTGTACGCGTACCGAGCCAAAAGCCTCACCACCTATTTCGCAGACCCTCGCGTCCAAACGGCGCTCACCTCGGAAGGCTACGACACGAGAGACCTTTCGGCATGCCTTGTGCATTTGGCATCACGCATCACGCTCGCGAGCAATAACGTCGCGGAATGCGCCTGCAGCCAGACTCGATGCGCACTACCCCAGCAAGCTAGCTGCAGCAAAGACTGCACCTGCGAGTTTCCGCACGAAATAGGCTACTTCCTTGGATATCCCTACGACGACGTGCACGAGTTTATCGTCCAGCGCGGCGAGAACTACAAGGTCTTTGGGGCCTGGAAGGTCTACGCAAATGTCGAGCAGGCGCTTGCGACGTTTGATGCCTACCGTGCCTGCACCCAATACTTCACTTTTATCTATCAGCAGGGCTGCAGCCTGGCGCAACTTGCCCAGGCAACCCGATAGAACGTACAAGCCGCGGCAAGCGCCGCACGACCGAAAGGACAAAACATGAGCAAGATCGCCGTCGTCTACTGGAGCGGCACGGGCAATACCGAGGCCATGGCAAACCTCGTCGCCGAAAGCGCCACGTCCGCGGGGGCCGAGACTGAGGTCATCCCCTGCGCCGACTTCTCTGCCGACAAGGCCGCCGAATATGATGCCTTCGCCTTCGGCTGCCCCGCCATGGGCTCCGAGGAGCTTGAGTATGACGAGTTTCAGCCTATGTGGGACGAGGTCAAGGAGACCCTCGGCGACAAGAAGGTCGTCCTCTTTGGCTCCTATTCGTGGGCCGAGGGCGAGTGGATGGACAACTGGAAGGCCGACGCCGACGAGGCCGGCGTCAACGTCGTGGACTCCGTCATTTGCTACGATGCGCCCGACGATGAGGGCGAGGCGGCCTGCCGTGCCCTTGGCGCCGAGCTGGCCTAGCAGCACCACCGAGCCCGACAGAAGGGGCTCACGCTACATTATCGACATCCCAACAAAAAACGGGACTGGATTCATGTCCAGCCCCGTTTTCTGTAATGCCAGCCGCATGAACCAGCTACGAGATATTGCCCAAGAACGCCTTGGTGCGCTCGCTCTTGGGGTGGTCGAAGACCTCGCTCGGCGTACCCTCTTCCACAATGACGCCGCCGTCCATGAAGACGAC
>CAUGKA010000108.1 GCA_959599615.1 uncultured Collinsella sp.
AGCTCCCCGAGGTCGCAGAGCGCTATAACCTCGACATCTTGGGCCAGCTTCCCATTAATCCGGCACTCGCCGAGGCCTGCGATAAGGGCGAGGTCGAGACCGCGCTGCCCGATGGCATGTTGCCCAAGGCAGTCTCTGCCGTCGAGGCTATTACCCCGCACGAGACCGACGAGGCCTAAGTGAACGCGAGCGCCCTCTATGACGTCTTGGTAATCGGCGGCGGGGCTTCAGGCCTCGCCGCCGCCATTACGGCCGCACGCGCTGGCAAAAGCGTCTGCATCGTTGAGCGCGATGTCGCCTGCGGCCTCAAGCTCCTTGCGACCGGTAACGGCCGTTGCAACCTCTCCAACGAATCGATTGATCCTCAGCGGTATAACCACCCCGCATTCGTCGAATCCGTCATGGGCCCCCAGCCCGAACAAGAGCTTATGGGTTTCTTCTCCTCGCTGGGCATCATGACAACCTCCGAGGAAGGCCGGCTGTACCCGCGCTCCCTTCGCGCCGAATCGGTGCGCGACGCACTTCTCAACGCTTGCGACCGCCTAGGTATCACCTTAATCTGCGGAGCCAACGTTGCCTCGGCGCACAAAGCTTCCGAAGGCTGGACACTCCAAATAGACCGTCCAGCGCGGGCGCTCAAGGCAAAAAAGCACGATAACCGAAAATCGGAGCTCCGCTCGCTTCGGAAATCGCTCGCCGATGTCCCTCGCAAGAACGAGGCCCTGCAGGCACATGCCGTAATTATCGCTACGGGCGGCAACCCCACCGGTATCGCCGATACGTTTCGCCTCCCCCTCACTTCGCTGCGCCCCATCCTCTGCCCCGTATCGGCAACGGTCGTTGGCGATCGGGCGGCACTCAAGACGTTGGATGGCCTGCGCGTCCGTGCCCGCTTGACGCTCGCCCACAATCATAATGAGCTCTGGCACGAAGACGGTGAAGTGCTGTTTCGAACCTTCGGTATCTCAGGCGTCGCTGTCTTCAACCTCTCTCGTCGTATCCAGCACGGCAATACGATCCTGCTCGACGTTTTCCCCGACCTCTCCAAAGACGAGTTGCTCGATATGCTCAACCGGCGCGTTGAGCTGCTCGGCGGCTTTTCGCCCCGCGATCCCCGTTGGCTCGACGGCATGCTCGCCCCGCAACTCTCCCGCGTCGTCTGCACAACGTTCGAGCAGTGCCATCCAGGCTCCAACGATGTCATCCACCTGGTCTCGATCCTCAAACACTTTAAGTTGCTCGTCGAGGGAACAGCCGAGGAGCGCTCAGCGCAGGTCACGCGTGGTGGCATATCTGTCGAGAGCATCTCAATACCCAGCCTACGCGCGCACAGCGTTGTCGACGCCCCGCTTTACGTCTGCGGTGAAGCGCTCGACATCGACGCCGATTGCGGAGGCTTTAACCTTGCGTGGGCCTGGATCTCGGGCATTCGCGCTGCAAGCAGCCTGTAGCCGCGCAGTCTATAATCAAAAACGCATTCGGGCCGTCTGGGATACCGGACGGCCTCTTTCTTGCCTCTAAGGAGACCTCGATGATTGAAATCACCCAAGTCAACGCGTCGCTCAATGAAGCCGGCGATGAAAATGCCTGTCTCATTGTTGGCAAGCGAGTCGCCAAGCGCGTCCTACGTTGCAAGGACTCCGAGATCAAGTCCATCGAGCTCCACCGCAAGTCAATCGACGCTCGCAAAAAACGAGACGTCCATTTTATCCTGAGCTTTCGTGTTGAGCTGACTAGTCCCCACCTCGAGCGAGAAGCGGTCGACAGCGTTGCCGAGCGTGACCGCTCACGCGTACGCGCGATAGAAGACGATGAGCCTTCATTCCCCTCCCCCGCCTCCGACGCACCTCAAGAACGCCCTGTCGTTGTCGGCGCCGGATGCGCCGGCCTTTTCGCTGCGCTTACGCTCGCCGAAGCAGGTCTTAAGCCCTTGCTCATCGAGCGCGGCGACCCGGCATTTCGCCGCTCGCAGGCGATCGACCTCTTTCTAAAGGAGCGCATCCTCGACCCCGAGAGCAATATCCAGTTTGGCCTGGGCGGCGCGGGGACTTTCTCGGACGGCAAGCTCAATACGGGAACCAAAAATCCCGCCCATCGCCTTATCCTCGAAACCTTCGTCGAGGCGGGTGCGCCCCGCGATATTCTGTGGGATGCCAAGCCGCACATTGGCTCCGACATCCTTCCCAAGGTTGTCACCGCTATATCCCAGCGCATCGAGCAGCTCGGAGGTGTCGTCCGTTATCGAACAAAGCTCGTCGACATTCGCATCGACGCGTCTGGCGCCATCACCGGCATTGATGTCCAATCGTCCCAAGACGCCGCTTACGAGTCAATCGAGACAAAGCACCTCATCCTCGCCTGCGGGCATTCTGCTCGCGATATTTTTGAGCTCCTTAAGGACCACAACGTGGCCCTCGCACAAAAGACCTTTGCCATGGGCGTTCGCATCGAGCATCCGCAACGTGACATCGACCGAGCCCAATATGGAGCCTCGGCGGGACATCCAGCGCTCGGGGCGGCCCCCTACAAACTTGTTGCCCATCTTCCCAACGGCCGCAGCGTGTTCTCGTTTTGCATGTGCCCCGGCGGGCAGGTTGTCGCCGCCTCTTCCGAGCAGGGCCATCTGTGCGTCAACGGGGCCAGTCTCAATGCCCGCGACGGACGCAACGCAAATGCCGCCCTGCTCGTTAACGTCACGCCTGAGGACCTTCCCAACAATGACCCGCTCGCCGGCATCGAGCTCCAGCGTGCCTGCGAGGCGGCCGCCTATCGCCTGGGCGGTTCCAACTGGAACGCACCAGCACAGCTCGTCGGAGATTTCCTCGCAGGACGCGCCAGTAAGGCGCCCGGAAAGGTAAAGCCCACCTATCCGCTCGGTGTGACCTGGACGGCAATTGACGAAGCCCTGCCGCAGCATATCATCGAGTCGCTCCGCCTGGGACTTCCCCTACTCGGAAAAAAGCTACGCGGCTACGACTGCCCCGATGCCGTTCTTACCGGCGTGGAGACTCGTTCGAGCTCACCGGTCACTGTCACCCGAGACCGAACGTGCCATGCCGTGTCGACCCCGGGCCTCTACCCTTGTGGTGAGGGAGCTGGATATGCCGGCGGCATCATGAGCGCGGCCACCGACGGCATCCGTTGTGCCGAAGCCCTGATCGCAGACCTCTAACGCACGAATTCCAGCGCGCAAAAGACACAGGCCCCAAGCTCCACAGGGAACTCGGGGCCTGTTCACTATTTCTTAAACCGTGCACCCTGGCGTTTTCTGCCCGATGCGAACGTGGAACCCTTGCGGGCCTGCGAACGTAAGCGCTCGATCGTCTCGTCCTCAGACGCACCCTCGAGCATCGCCCGAATCTGAACGACGGCATCGCGCAGGCGCGCCGCCTCCTCAAAGTCCATGGCGGCAGAAGCGTTACGCATATCCTCTTCCATGGTTTCGACGATCCGCACGAGCTCGTCATGCGGCAGTTCTTCCAACTGCTCCGCAAGTGTCTGCTCGGGCGCCACCGTTTCCGGCACGCCACCCTCGCCCAACTCATCGGGCGTATAGAATGCGCCATGGCCAAGAGAGTCGCCCTTCGAGCGTCCCTTGGAACCCACGGTTTTTTCGGCCTCGGCAATAAAACTTGAGATGTCGTTGATGGCCTTGCGCACCGTCTTGGGCACAATGCCATGTTCTTCGTTATATGCCATCTGAATCTCGCGACGGCGCTGCGTCTCCTCGATGGCTTCTTTCATCGAATCGGTCACAACGTCTGCATACATGATGACTTCGCCATCGGCGTTACGGGCCGCGCGGCCAATCGTCTGAATCAGCGAACGGCGGTTGCGCAAGAAGCCTTCCTTATCGGCATCGAGAATTGCCACCAGTGAGACCTCGGGGAGATCCAAGCCCTCGCGAAGCAGGTTGATGCCAACGAGAACATCAATCTTTCCCTCGCGCAGCGTTCGCAGGATCTCGACACGGTCCATCGTCGCTGTATCGGAGTGCATGTAATTGACCTTAATGCCGGCATCAAGCAGATGGTCGGTCAGGTCCTCGGCCATGCGCTTGGTGAGCGTGGTCACCAGCACGCGCTCCTTGCGGGCAACGCGCTCGCGAATCTCGTCCTCAAGATCGTCAATCTGCCCACGAACCGGACGCACATCGATCTTGGGGTCGAGCAGACCGGTCGGACGAATAATCTGCTCCACGTCGTTTTGGCTCACCCGCAGCTCGTAGTCGCCCGGTGTGGCCGAAACATAGATAAACTGGGGTATCCTTGCCTCAAACTCATCGAAACGAAGCGGGCGATTATCGAGTGCCGAGGGCAGGCGAAAACCGTGTTCCACCAGCGTTACCTTACGCGAGCGGTCACCTTCGTGCATACCGCGAATCTGCGGCACCGTCACATGGCTCTCATCGATGATGCAGAGCATGTCCTTAGGAAAGTAATCGATCAGGGTAAACGGCGGCTCACCCGGCTTGCGACCGTCCAGATGACGCGAGTAGTTCTCGATGCCGTTGCAAAAGCCCATCGTCTCGAGCATCTCAAGATCATAATCGGTGCGCTGCTGCAGACGCTGCGCCTCGAGCAACTTGTCAGTCGCCTTGAGCTCCGCCACGCGCTTCTCGCACTCTTCGCTGATCGATTTCAGAGCCGCCTTGACCTTCGGCTTCTCGGTCACGTAGTGCGATGCCGGCCATACGGGGATGGCCTCGTACTCACGAAGCATCTCTCCGGTGACCTCATCGATCTCGGCTATCAGTTCAACCTCGTCACCAAAGAACTCAAACCGCAACGGATGCTCGGCATAAGGCGGATACACGTCGACGACATCACCGCGCACGCGGAACGTGCCGCGCGCCAGGTCATAGTCATTGCGATCATATTGAATGTCGATAAGCGCATGGATAAAGTCATCGCGCTCGAGCGGCACCTTCTTGTCGACGTTTGGAGCCAGACCCGCATAGTCCTCAGGAGAGCCAATGCCATAGATACACGAGACCGATGCGACAACGATCACATCGCGTCGAGATAGCAGCGATGCGGTCGCCTGATGGCGCAGCATCTCGACCTCTTCGTTAATCGAGGAGTCTTTCTCGATATATGTATCGCTTTGCGGCACATACGCCTCGGGCTGATAGTAGTCGTAGTACGAGACAAAGTAGACCACAGCGTTGTTGGGAAAGAACTCTTTGAGCTCGCTCGCAAGCTGAGCGGCGAGCGTTTTATTGGGAGCCATGACCAGCGTCGGCTTCCCCAGGGCCTCAATAGTCTTAGCCATCGTGAAGGTCTTGCCCGAACCAGTCACGCCCAGCAAAACCTGATAGCGATCTCCATCCCTCACACCCTGCACAAGCGACTCAATGGCCTTAGGCTGAGAACCTGCAGGCTCATAAGGAGATACAACCTTAAATGGCACCTCAGAGCCCTCAACGCCAAAACGTTTGAGCTCTCCTCCAACACGCTCAACTTCAAATTCCGCCATGGATACTCCTAACTCATATATCTGCAGTATACGCAGGCGGCAGACATAGTCCTATACGAACCGATCGGGATAGAGGGTCTTGTAGCGAACCCAGGCATTATTGACACGAATCAGATACGCCTGCGTCTCGGGAAAGGTGATTGCATTATGAAGCGACGTGCTCTGCTGCGCCCAACCGTCGACATTGCCCATGCCAGCGTTATAGGCGGCAATGGCGCTATCCGTCGACCCATTGAAATAGGTCAGAAGATACGAGAGGTATGCGCAGCCAAACTCGATATTGGTAGCCGGATCGTTAAGGTTGTCGACCGAATACTCGTCACCGTCGACAAGGCCCTTGGTGATCATATCCTGAGCAGTCACAGGCATCAGCTGCATCAATCCCTGAGCACCCTGATTCGACTCAGCCTCGGGATCCCAATTCGATTCCGACTTAATGACAGCGCACACCAGATACGGATCCAGATTATGCGAAATACTCGATTGCTTCACATACGCCTCGTGGTCAATGGGATACAGCGGCTTAAAGAAAGCCGCGGGAGCACACGAGTAAACGAATGAGATAAGGCCGAAGGCAAAAACGGCAGCCAGCGGAATAAGGCGATACCACGCAAAGAAACGTGTCTTAGGCATCGGCATCCTCCTTATTCGCAGTGTCTATAAACCCATGGCATGCAAGCCATGAGTCAAGCTGCTCAAAGAGCGAATTATCGCCTGCGGCATTATCAATCACCGTTGTAGCGAGATTGCACAGCGCAGACTCATCGGGCTGGCAAGCAGAACGGGCATCGAAATCAGATGGCTCCATGCCACGCTGAATAGCACGCTCGCGACGAACTGACAAAGGGGCGCTGATGACCAGAATTTCATCAGCCAAGCCAAATGCATCCTCAAAACCAGTCGGAGCAGAAACCTCGACCACCGCAAAGGGATAACGGGGGGAAGAAACCGTGCAGCAAACCGGATCAAGAATCCTCAGTGACAGCTGCTCAATGAGAACGGGGTGCACAATGCCATTGAGCCTCGCGACCGCATCAGGAGAAACAAAAGCTCGAGAAGCGAGTATGTTACGGCGAACGCCGCCCTCCTCGTCCAAAATATCCCAGCCAAATTCTTCCGCGAGGGCATTGACGATATCGGAGCCTGGCACATACAGCGATTTGGCAAGTTCGTCCAGATCGATGAGCATGGCGCCATGAGATTCGAGATAGCGGCAGGCAGTCGACTTACCTGAAGCAATATTGCCCAAGACAAAAACGGTAAACATCAAGTCCTCCCTAACGCCAATGGGAGTTATTATCGCGCAAATACAAAAGAAGGACTCAAAATACAGCCAAACAGTAAGACAAGCTAAAAGAAGGCGAGTTCTTGTATTACAGCTCTCTATAAAACGCAATAAAGGGAGAGGCCGCGAGGCCTCCCCCTTCTTCAAGTCTTGCGACGGCTCGGTGCCGTCCACCGGTCAGCGGCGCCCTGGCCTCCCACGGGCTGGCC
>CAUGKA010000109.1 GCA_959599615.1 uncultured Collinsella sp.
TGCGCCGAGGGAACATACCTGATCAATGAGTCGATTTCCTCGCTCGAGCGGCGCTTGGCCTCCGAGGGCTTTATCCGTGTCCACCGCAGTTATCTGGTCAATTTGGAAGACGTGCATAATGTCGAGATCGGTTCCACGGGTCTTATGGAGCTCAGGCTCGATCGTGTGGGCTCGACGGTGCCCGTTTCACGCCGTCGCGCCGCCGAGGTCAAATCGCACTTGGGGCTAGCGTAAGGGTCGGTGCGCTATCGTTTACCGCCGCAGGTTTGGCATGACCGTGCGGTGGGCATAATGGGTGACATCGAATGAAATCGAAAGGATCATTATGCCCGCGCTCATTACGCATCATCTGTTTGGCGAGGAAAGCATCGACCGTCTTCCGCAGGGCGTTATCACGTCCGACGAGGAGCGCATCGCCTTTATCCTGGGAAACCAAGGTCCCGACCCGTTTTTCTTCCACATGCTCACGCCGCGCATCTCCGACTGCACGCTGCTTGCTCAGGTTATGCACCGCTCGCGCATGTCGCGCCAGTTCTCGTGCCTGCGCGACGGCGTGTCGCACCTGCAGCCGCGCGATGCCAACCTGGGTCGCGCCTTTGCGCTGGGCCTGCTGTCGCACTATGTGCTCGACCGCAATGCCCACCCCTTTGTCTACGAGCAGCAGTTTGGCATTGTTGAGTCCGACCCCGAGCTCGAGGCTTCGGGCAGTCAAGTTCACGCCGTGCTCGAAAGCGACCTGGACGTGCTGATGCTGCAGCTTAAACGTGACGGGGCCACGGTCGAGGATTATCCGCCGGCGGGCGAGATCGTCACCACCGACCGCATCAATCGCGTGGCCGGTGTGCTGATGAGCTACGTCGCCGGGCGCGTGTACGGTATCGACATCCCGGCGGGGGAGTACGCCGGCGCTGTAGCCGACATGCAGCTGCTCTACCGCACTATCGAGCCGGCCGGTTCGGCCAAGACGCGCGCGATTGCCCTGCTCGAGGGCTTGGTGCACGATTATTCGCTGCTCGACGGCCTTGCGCACCGTGTGACGACCGAGCTGCCCGAGCGTACCGGCAACCTGGGCCACTTGGCATGGAAGAACCCCTTTACTGACGAGGTCTCGAACGAGAGTTTCCCCGAGGTCTTTGACCGCGCGCTGGTCGATTACGAGTGCACGGTCGCCCGCTTTATCGAGACCGGCGATATGGAAGCCGTGACCAACCACGTCAATTACAGCGGTCGCGTGCTCGGCGCCGACGAAGAGTTCGACCGCGAGGAGTAGGGCTCGTGCGTGCCCCTTTGCCGAATCCTTACCGGCGCCTCTGGACAATTGGGGTACGATGAACTAACTGTATATCGGGCGAATACGAAGGGGCCCTGTCCATGAAATACACCAAGCTCGAGCGTAACTGGGTTATGTACGATGTGGGCAACTCGGCCCTCGTGCTGCTCAATACCTCGGTGGTGCCCATCTACTTTAACGCCATCAATACCGGTGCTTCCTCGGCAGACCTGGTGGTCGCCTGGGGCAACGCGCAGACGATTGCCTCGCTAGTCATTGCCATGCTCATGCCCATTCTGGGCGCGCTTGCCGATTACGCCGGCAACAAGATCAAGTTCTTCTTGGGCTTCTTCCTCACGGGCCTGGTCCTTTGCCTGGCGCAGGCTATCCCCATGTCCGCCATGGCATTTTTGACCGTGTACGTGCTGTGCACCATCGGCCTTAACTCTTCTATGACGTTCTACGACGCCATGCTGCCCGACATTACCACCGACGAGCGCATGGACGCCGTGTCCAGCTCGGGCTATGCCTGGGGCTACATCGGTTCCACCGTGCCGTTCATCATCTGCCTGGCGCTTATCATGGGTGGCCCCGCTCTTGGCGTCCCCACCATGCTGGCAACGCGTCTGTCGTTTATCATCACCGGTGCCTGGTGGCTCATCTTTACCCTGCCGCTCATTCGCACCTATAAGCAAAAGTACGGTCGCGAGCGCGGTCCCCAGGACACCATCGGCCACATCGTGGGCGGCGTGTTCTCCGAGGTCGGACATACCATGCGCGAAATCGCCCACAACAAGACCGTGCTGGTCTACATGATCGCGTTCTTCTTCTACATCGATGGTGTGCACACGGTCATTTCCATGGCAACCAGCTACGGCTCGGCTCTGGGTATCGATTCGACCCAGCTGGTGCTGGCGCTGCTCGTCACGCAGTTTGTGGCCTTTCCGTCCGCCATCATCTACGGCAAGCTCGCCGGACGCGTGGGCACGCTCAACATGATTCTGGTGGCGGTCGCCGCCTACATGGGCATTGTGCTGTTCGCCGCGTTCTTCCTAAAGACCGCCTTTGAGTTCTGGGTGCTTGCCATTATGGTCGGCCTGTTCCAGGGCGGCGTGCAAGCGCTCAGCCGTAGCTACTTTGGCCGCATTATCCCTAAAGAAAAATCCAACGAGTACTATGGCTTCTTTGACATCGTTGGTCGTTATGCAAGCGTCATGGGCACCTTTCTAGTGTCGGTCGTCACCTCGCTGACCGGCAACCCGTCGCTGGGCGTCCTTTCCATTGGCGTGCTGCTGGTTGTTGGCTTTATGCTGCTGGTCCGCCTGTCCCGCATGACTCAGGCGGCGGCGTAAGGCAACCGGGCTCAGTACAGCAATTGTGCCTATCTACAGTACTCTTTTGGAAGTAGCCGCATAAATCATTCTGACTTCCGAGCAATGTTTAGCCCAAGTGGGTATGATGGAATCAGCTAGGTCGCGGGGCGTCGCCTGTGTTTGGCGGCGCCCCGTTTTTGTGTTGCAAGGAGGGTAAAGGTATGAACGCCACGGTTGTGATCCCAACATATTGGGCGGGCGATGATACCCAAGCAAACGCTCCCGGCACCTACGATCACTCGACGTCGCTCAACGCCGCCAACCCGGAACTCGATCGCTGCCTGACTTCACTCGAACAGGTGCGCGACATTCCGCGCATCATTCTCTTGGTGGTCTGTCCGGTTTCTGCCACGGCCGACGTATCCCATCGCGTGCACGAAATCGTCAATGCTCATCCCGCACTTAAGGTCACCGTCGTTACCAATACTCAGGCTTCGCGTGTTGCCGACCGCGTGGCACAGATTGCGCCTAAAGGCTCGGGCGAGTGCGTGAGCCTGCGCGGCTACGGCGCCATCCGCAACATGGGTCTTGCCTGCGCGGCGGTGCTGGGGCACGACGCGGTTGTGTTTTTGGATGACGACGAGACCGTCATCGATGCCGACTTTATGAAGCGTGCGACCTATGCGCTGGGCCAGCAGACGCGTCAGGGCCTGCCGATTTTAGTCAAGAGCGGATACTTTTATGATCGCGACGGGTCGCCGCTGGCTCCCACGGACAAAGCGGGCATTTGCCATCGCTGGTGGACCAAGCGTATCGAGTTCAATCGCTGGATGAAAAAGGCGCTCTCGGGCACCCGCATCTCGCGCTCCAATTACGTGTGCGGCGGCCTGATGGCCCTGCACGCCCGCGCCTTTACGCGCGTGGCCTTCGACCCGTTTATCACCCGCGGCGAGGATCTGGACTATCTGTTTAACATGCGCATGTTCGGCTATGACGTGTGGTTCGATAACGAGTGGACCGTGCGCCACCTGCCGCCCGAGTCCGAGAAGCGCTCGCCGCGCTTTATGCAGGACGTGTACCGTTGGTACTACGAGCGGGCCAAGCTGACGTTCGCTGCGCACCAAAAGGAGCTCATTCCGGTTACGGCCGCATCGCTCATGCCCTATCCGGGTCCGTGGATCTCGCGCGAGCTCGACGACCGCGTGCGCAAGACCGCCATGGTTCGCAGCATGTTTACCCGCGAGCACGAGGGGTATCTGCGCATCTGGCGTCATGGTATTGACGAGGCCAAGACCTATGCCCGTCAAAACGCCGCAAGCTACCTGCGTTTTCAGAGTTTCTGGCCCAAGATCATGGACGAACTTTGGCGCGACGCACAACTGATTAGCATCCTGGAGGGGGCTGAATGATCGACCGCCGCGCCCAGCGCGATAATTCAATTTCAATCTTTCGCATCATCGCCGTTGTCTGCGCCGTTTGCGTGTTGGCGTACTTTATCTTTGCCCTGGCGACTGGCATTGAGCCGATTGCTACGGTGATTGCCTGCGCGCTGCTGTGCATCTTCCTGTGCATCTTTTTCTTTTTGACGCTCAATCCCGATTCGGTACGCTCCCAGTACACCGAGGAGACGCTCTCGGTTGCTTCGGCCATGCTCGAGGACATTAAGGGCGGTCTGACGCAGGAATCGGCGCTTTTGGTGTGCCGGCGTATCCTGCCCGAGACACGTGCCATGACCGTTGCCATCACCGATGAGGGCAACGTGCTGGCCTGCGCGGGCGAGTTCGAGGAAAAGCTGCTGCCCGATTCGCCCATCCACACGCTTGCCACGCGCTACGTCATTGAGCACGGCATCGTGCAGTCGTTCAACCGCGTGGTGGACGTGGTGGGTTCGGACGGTTCGCACAACCATGTTCCCGCCGGTATCATCGCGCCCATCAAGGTGGGCGATCGCACCGTCGGCACGCTCAAGTTCTACTACAAGACCCCGCGCGCCGTAGACCGCACCCAGTATGCGCTCGCCTCGGGTTTTGCCGAGATCCTGTCCACGCAGCTCGCCATCCACGAGCTCGAGGTGCAAAAGGAGCTCACGGCCCGTGCCGAGGTTCGTGCTCTGCAAGCGCAGATCAATCCGCACTTTCTGTTTAACACGCTCAACACCATCGCGTCGTTTACACGCACCGATCCGCTGCGTGCCCGCGAGCTGCTGCGCGAGTTCTCCTCGTTCTATCGCGCCACGCTCGACAACTCGGGGTCGCTTATCCCGGTCTCGCGCGAGGTTGCCCAGACCAAGCGCTACCTGACGTTTGAGAAGGCGCGCTTTGGCGAGGACCGCGTACTGGCGACCTTCGATGTCTCCGAGGATGTCGAGGACACGTTGGTCCTGGCCTTTGTAATCCAGCCCATCGTCGAGAACGCCGTGCGGCATGGCATGGGCGATGACGATGCCCTGCGGATCGACGTGACCGTCCATCAAGACGGCGACGACGCAATCCTGATTGCCGTAGCCGACAACGGCGTGGGCATGGACGAGGGCACCGCCGCCAGGCTGTTTGATGAGCGCTCCGCCCGCCCCGATGCCAGTTCCCCGCAAGGCGGCGGCGCCGGTGTGGCCATGCACAATATTTCTGAGCGCATCCATCGCTTTTATGGACCGCACTCTTATACGCGCGTCGAATCGGCGCCGGGCAAGGGCACCAAAGTGCTCCTGCACCTTGATTTGTCAGAGAGCATCTTTGACATTCAAGAGTAAAATAAAAGGCTATGGGCTCAACGCCAAGCGGCGGATGCCCGGCGTAGTTTGTTGACGAAAGGTTTAATCCCTATGCTGCGTGCGATGATTGTGGATGATGAGGCCCCGGCCCGTTCGGAACTTCGCTTCTTGCTCGAGCAGACGGGCAAGATCGGCACGATCACTGAGGCGTCGAGCGTCCGCTCCGCCATTGAGATGTTGATGGAAAGCCGCGTCGATGTCGTATTTCTCGATATCTCGATGCCCGGTGCTTCTGGTCTGCAGCTTGCCGAGGCACTGCATAAGCTTAAGAATCCGCCGGCGATCGTGTTTGTGACCGCGTATAGCGATCATGCCGTCGAGGCGTTCGACGTAGATGCCGTCGATTACCTAATGAAGCCGGTTGAGGAGGCACGCCTGGATCGCGCGATCGAGAAGGTCATGCAGCGCGCCAAGCCCGTCACGGACAGCAAGGCCACCATCGAGCGCATTCCGGTGGAAAAGGGCGGCCGTAAGGTCCTCATTCCCGTGGATGACATTCGCTTCATCATGGCCAAGGACGATTACTCCTGTATCTATACCGTCGATGATCGTTTTCTATCGACGACTTCGCTGGCGCAGTTCGAGGCCAAGCTTTGCGACTTTGGCTTCTTTCGCGTTCATCGCCGCTATATCGTCAACTTGGCGTGCGTCACGGATGTCGAGACGGTGCCCTCGGGCGCTATCCAACTGGGCATTACGGGCGTCGACGAACGCGTGCCGGTCTCGCGCCGCCGCGTTGTGCCGCTCAAGAAGGCCCTGAGCCTCTAGCACACTGGCCCCGCAGCCCTGTAGACCAATTGTCTGCGGAGCCGTGGGGCTTTTTGTATATACGCCGAATCGGTTTTGCAGAAGGGATCTCATGAACAGTGCAGGCGCCAAGCGCATCGACATCATCTCGGACACCCACGGCTATCTTTCGCCCGCGCTTCTGGACGAGCTCAAGGGCGCAGATCTAATCATCCACGCCGGAGACCTCACGTCAGAGATGGATTACGAGCATCTATGCACCATCGCCCCCGTGCGAGCGGTCCTAGGCAACAACGACTACTACCGCGACTACGGCCCGGATGTAGACCGTCTGGCCCTCTTTACCTACGAAGGCCTCAAATTCGCCGTAGCCCACTACCGTGAAGACCTGCCCGTGGGATCCGTAGACGTAGCCATCAACGGTCACACCCACGTAACCAAAGAAGCCCAAGTGGGCCGCTGCCTGGTCCTCAATCCCGGCAGCGCCAGCTACCCCAGAGGCAGCCGAGGCCCCACCATGGCCAGAATGCTCGTCAAAGACGGCCATGTCATAAGCACCAAATTTATTGACTTAGAGTAACCGCAACAAAAACGGGGGATGCAGATCGCATCCCCCGTTTTTCTTTGAGCCAAAGGCCGAAGTTCAACAAGACCATCAGACAACCCCGCCGAGGAGAACGGGGACCTCGAGCCGCGAAGCGGCGAGCAACAAAGTCTTCGAACAAAGTGACGGCAGGGAGGGTCTCCGGGGCCGGGGGCGGGGGTTAAGTTTGTCGCGAGTTCCGCACGCAAAGGAAAGCACTTAATGTGCTTTCCGTCTTGCGCAG
>CAUGKA010000110.1 GCA_959599615.1 uncultured Collinsella sp.
GAACATCGTGCTCGGAGGTGCCATCGGGGTTGTGGAATACCACAATATCGCCCTGTTTAACGGGCTGACCGAGCTCGAGGCTCACCTTTTGCGCCAGGATCTGATCGCCAATCTCGATCGTGGACTCCATGGAGCCGGTAGGCACCACAAAGGGTTCAACCACAAATGAGCGAACCAAAAAGGTGGCGACCAGTGCAATCGCGACGACCACGATCCACTCAAAGGCACCCTTTAGCACGGAATGCTGCGATGGAACCATTCTCACTCCTCGCTCTGTGAATACGACGCGTCCAGAATCTCTTGCGCGAATGCGCGCTCCTCGGGCGTAAGGCGCGCCGTCTCGATCAGGTCGGGACGCCAGCGGCAGGTTCGCTCGATGGCATTCTTGCGGCGCCAGGCATCAACCTTGGCATGATCGCCGCTCACGAGCACCGGAGGCACACCCTCGCCATTGAACTCGGCGGGACGGGTGTACTGCGCGTACTCGAGCAGGCCACCGTCCTCGGCGGTCGAGAATGACTCATCGACGTTGCTCATCTCGTCACCAAGGGCGCCGGGAATCAGACGCACGACGGCGTCGGCAACGACCATAGCGGGAAGCTCGCCGCCCGTGAGCACGTAATCGCCGATCGACAGGCGCTCATCGGCATACGCGTATGCGCGCTCGTCGACGCCCTCGTAGCGACTGCACACAAACAGCAGGCGCTCGCTTTTGAGCAGGCGCTCGGCCACATGCTGCGTAAAAGGCTCGCCACAGGGGGTAAAGAACACCACAGTGGGCTTGGGACCCTCTGCGCTAATGGCCTCGATGGCCTCGGCGATAGGCTCGACCTTCATGAGCATGCCCTGCCCGCCGCCATACGGCTCGTCATCGACGGTGCGATGGCGGTCGTGCGTCCAGTCGCGCAGGTTATACGCCTTAAAATCAAAAAGGCCGGCCTTGCGGGCGCGGCCCAAAATCGATGTGGACATGACGGGCTCAAACATCTCGGGAAAGACCGAAAGGGTCTCAATCAGCATGTTGTCCTCCCTACTTGTCCATATCGATCAGGCCGTCCATAACGTGGACGGAAATTGTTCCTGTGTCGGGAAGATCGAGCACAACCTGCTCGATCACGGGAATCAGTACCTCGCCGTACCGATCACCCTCGACAACCCAAACATCGTTAGCGGGCGTCGACACGATCTCGACGATCGTGCCGAGCGAACCGAAGCGCTCGTCGACCACCTCGCGACCCATCAGGTCGGTATAGGCGGCGTCGAGTGAATCGAGCTCAAAATCGTCACGATTTGCCAACACATAGCATCCCGTGATGCCCTCGGCGGCCGTCAAGTCGTCAATGCCCTCAAACGAGACCAGATCGCCATCGCCCGTATCGGTGACGGACACGACCGTGCAAAAGCGGTCGCGCTTGAGCGCCGGCGGCGTCAGGGCGACGCGCATACCCGGCTCTAATACAGAAGGAAGCCCCCGCAGCGGCTGCGCGAGGACCTCCCCCTTCCTTCCGTGCGGCTTGACCACACGGGCGATGTTTTTGTACTGGGACCTCAAGGTCCTAGCCCAGAACCTCTACCTCGACAGCAGTGTCGAGGCGAGCGGCCAGTGCACGGGCGAGCGTGCGAATGGCCTTGATGGTACGGCCACGACGGCCGATGACCTTAGCGACGTCATCCTCGGCGACAGAAACCTCGATCGTAGAGGCGTCGTCACCATCGATGACCTCAAGGCTCACGGAATCCGGGTCGTCGACGATCTGAACAACGAGATATTCGACGAGATCGGCGATGCGATCTGAGAGCATTGCCTCACCCTCGAGCTGTGCAGCGTCAACCTCAGGCACGATTTACTCCTCGGCGCCCTCAGCGGCAGCCTTAGCGGCCTCGGCCTCTTTGGCGAGCTGCTTCTTGGACTTCTTGACGACGGTCTCGGTCTTCTCGCCCTCGTTGGCGGCCTTGACCAGAGCGGCGACGGCGTCGGTGAGCTGAGCGCCCTTGGACTGCCAGTCGGCGATCTTCTCGAGGTCGAGGTTGATGGTCTTGGGGGCGGTCATCGGGTTGTAGCGGCCAACCTCCTCGATGATACGACCGTCACGCGGGGCGCGGGAATCGGCGACGACGACACGGTAGTACGGACGCTTCTTAGCGCCGTGACGAGCAAGGCGAATCTTGACTGCCAAAGGAAACTCCTCCAACCAAGCAGCTTTAGGCTGCAACTACAAACAAACAGTTGAACATAATACGCCATCGACGCGGGCAGGTGAAGTCCGTGAGACCAACTTCTTCGGTGTAGTCGAGGGCAAATCCATATCTTAGACAAGAATTCGGGATTTGCAAGCACATACACGCACCCCACATGAGCTGCGCGGTATACTCATGACATGGAAAGACGCGAACATACATACGGTTATGAGGATGCCATGGGCGTCACGCCGCCCCCCTGGACGGGTCCGGCGGTGGGCCTCATGGACCTCGATGCGTTTTTTGCGAGCGTGGAGATGCTCGACCACCCCGAGTGGCGCGGAAAGCCGCTCATCGTGGGCGGAGACGCCGATTCGCGTGGCGTCGTGTCCACGTGTTCGTATGAGGCGCGTCGCTTTGGCGTGCACTCTGCCATGGCCTCGGCCGAGGCGCGGCGCTTGTGCCCGCAAGCCATTTGGACGCACGGGCACTTTGATCGCTACCGCGAGGTGAGCGCGCAGGTCATGGCAATTCTTGCCGAGGAGACGCCGCGCGTTGAGCGCGTATCCATCGACGAAGCCTTTATCGATATCACACCGGGTCGCTTTGCGCCCGAAGACCCGCTACTGGTTGCGCGGCGTATAAGCGACCGCGTGGCAGCGCTGGGAGTGACCTGCTCCATTGGCGTGGGCTGCAACAAGACGGTCGCAAAGATCGCAAGCGAGCGTGATAAGCCGTTTGGGCTGACCATCGTGCGCCCCGGAACCGAGCAGCGCTTTTTGGCCGCGCTGCCGGTATCTGCCATGAGCGGCATCGGGCGCTCGGCCGAGGAGCGACTGCGCCGTATGCGCATCTACACGCTCGGCGAGCTGTCACGCGCGCCGGAATCCACCTTGGCCTCTATTTTTGGCGTCAACGGCGAACGTATGCGTCAGCGTGCGCTGGGACTTGAAATCTCCGAAGTCACGAGTCTCGATGAAGAGCGCGAGGTTAAATCGGTGAGCAATGAGCGCACCTTTGCGAAAGATTTGACTGAGCGCGGGGACATCGAAGCGGCGATTGCGCTGCTGGGTGAGTCGGTTGGACGCCGCCTGCGCCGTCAGGGACTGACGGGCGGCACGGTAACGCTCAAGCTCAAGTATTCGTATGGCAGCGGGCGTACGGCACAGCGCCGGCTGCCTCATCCGACCGACGATGAGAACATCTTCGTGGCGGTTGCACTCGAACTGCTCGACAACATCTGGCAGGAAGGCATGCATGTTCGCTTAGCGGGCATCGGCATGAGCGACTTCGACCACCAAGGCGGCATCCAGACCGACCTGTTCTGCGAAGTCGACGACCGCGGAGCCCAATCAAGCGACCGTCGCGACCTCTCGGTCGCTATCGACGCCGTCCGAGACAAGTTCGGCGACACCGCCCTATCTTTCGGCCGCCAATCCCGCTTCAACGATTAACCGCCTTTAGGCAAAAAGAAAGCCGGGCAGGTGCGGAAAACCGCAACTGCCCGGCGAAATGCGCGAAGCTAGCTAAAAAGCCCCGTATCAAATGATCTACTAGAGGAGATTGAGGGGGAGCTGGGGGGCGTCACCCCAGAGCTTTTCTAGGCGGTAGAAGTCGCGGGCTTCGGGAGTGAAGACGTGGACGACAACCGAGCCGTAGTCCATGAGCATCCAGGTCTTCTGCTCGCGGCCCTCGATGGAGAACGGATGCTCGCCGCAAGCCTCGGCGACCTTCTCCTCGATCTCGTCGACGATCGAATCGACCTGGCGGTTGTTGGTACCGGTGGCAAGCACAAAGTAGTCGCACACGTCGGAAAGCTCGGTCAGGTCGAGCACCTGCACGTCCTCGCCCTTCTTGTCGTAGGCGGCCTGCGCGGCGGCGCGGGCGACATCCTCGGCGGCGACACCGCTCGCGGACAGCGAGGCGGCGGTGCGGTCGGACGTGGCAACGAAACTCTTGTGTTCCACACCTTCAAGAATCTGCTCGTCAGTCATGGTCTCGTCGGCCATGGAATACCTCTTTCTAGACACACCCGAGCTAGCGCAGCTGGGCGTAATGGTTGTAAATCGTAATAGCCGTGGGATAAAGATAGCGCCCGGACTGGATCACATAGACCAGACCCTGCGCAAAACAGGAGAAGAACAACTCGTCAAGCGTCGACTCCCCCACCATCTTGCGCAGCGCATGGGCATAGTCGCCGTGACGGTTGGGCTCGATGGCATCTGCCACAAAGACCACCATATCGAGCGGCGTCATGTCGCAGGCACCCACGGTGTGACGGTCGACAGCCTGGAAAACAGCAGGCGACAACTCGGGGAAAAGCTGCGGAAGCTCATAGGCGGCAACAGGACCATGCAAAAGCGGCGTCGCGGCGGAAGGAGAGCCGGCAATCTTAATGCCGTAATGCAGAGCGCGCGTAACCAGCTCGTCGTCGGAGAGCACTTTGTCCCAGTCGTGGATCAGACCGGCAGCAGCGGCATCAAAGCGGTCAACGCCGTAGACCTCGGCCAGATGAAGTGCGGTCTCGGCAACACCCAGCGAATGCACATAGCGCTTGCGCTTATCCTTCATTCGAACATCGAGCAGCTCTTGAATGCGCTTGAGCAGCGCGTGCTCATCGCCCTCAAACTGATCCTCTACCGACAACGTAGACCCCCATCACACAAAATCTTCTTGGCCCAAATCGGCATATAGCCTGCGTTTGCGAAT
Organism: uncultured Collinsella sp.; assembly: GCA_959599615.1. GTDB lineage: Bacteria > Actinomycetota > Coriobacteriia > Coriobacteriales > Coriobacteriaceae > Collinsella. The sequence goes on from CAUGKA010000110.1 coordinate 4,888, forward strand.
GTAGCCGAGCACGGACTCGCTCGTAAGATAGCGCACGCTCATACCGCGGGCAACTCGCTTGCGAATGTTCGTCGAGCTGATCGCCAGCGCCGGAATCTGAATATAGCGCACGTCGAACGGCAGCCCCGACTCTTTGATTCGGGCACGCGCCGTATCGATATCAAAGCCCGGTCGTGTCGCCGCAATAAAGGTAGCAAGCTCAGCGATTCGTTCGGCATCATGCCAGGTCACAATATCGATAATCGCGTCGGCGCCCGTAATAAAGTAGAGCTTTACCTGCGGCGGGTAAAAGTCGCGAAGGGCATGAAGCGTATCGGCCGTATAGGTTACGCCCGGACGGTCGATCTCGAACCGGCTCGCCAAAAAGGCCGGGTTCGCGGCGGTGGCGAGGACCGTCATGGCGTAACGGTCCTCGGCAGGCGTCACCGGCTTGTCAAGCTTAAAGGCAGGAGAGCCCGCCGGCATAAAGAGCACAGCGTCCAAGTCGAGCGACTCGCGCGCCTGCTCGGCGGTCACCAGGTGCCCGTAATGGATGGGATCAAAGGTGCCACCCATAATGCCAAGCCTAAACTCCTGCCCGTCCTCTAGAGGAAGCTCGGGCAAACCGATTCCACCGCGCAGCGACATGGCTTACTCGCTCTCCGAGGTCTCGGCATCGTCCGCGGCATCCGCCGCATCAACAACCTCGACGCCCTCATCCGCAGCATCGGCCACGTCAATGGCCTCAACGGCAACGTCCTCGCCAGCATCCTCGAGCTCCTCGTACTCCGAGAAGTCCTCGGCGCCCTCAAAGTCAAAGGCGCGCTGGCAAATGCGGACCTCGTCGCCCGCACGGCAACCAGCCTTCTCGAGCGCGTCGTCAACACCCATACGCGCAAACTTATGCTGCAGGTAAATAACGGCTTCCTCGTTTTCCCAGTCGGTCTGGATGACCATGCGCTCGATGGCACGACCGACCACGCGGAAGGCACCGGGCGCTTCCTGGACAATGCGGAAACGCTTCTCACGCTGCAGGCGGCGGCGCTCCCACTCATCGTCGCGCAGGTCGACCGGTTCATCGGAGACCGCCAGCTCGGCGCGGAGCTTGGCCACCTGCTCACCTACGGCAAGCATCAACGTATTGAGACCGGCGCCCGTCACGGCAGACACGGCAAAGAACATATGTCCATCGTCGAGCGCTGCGCGCTTGAGGTCGGCAATCTTATCGGCCGTGCCCGGCGCGTCGCACTTGTTGGCGACAACGATCTGCGGACGCTCCGAAAGCTCGGCGCCATACTGCTCGAGCTCGCGGTTGATGATGCGATAGTCCTCAACCGGATCGCGATCCTCAAAACCGCCCGTCATGTCGACGACATGCATGATCAGGGCCGTACGCTCAATGTGGCGCAAGAACTGGTGACCCAGGCCCTTGCCTTCGCTCGCGCCCTCGATAAGACCGGGGACGTCGGCAACGACATAAGAATATTCGCCGGCACGCACCATGCCCAGATTGGGCACGAGCGTGGTAAACGGGTAGTCAGCAATCTTGGGGCGGGCGGCACTCATGCGCGCAATGAGCGATGACTTACCCACCGAGGGAAAGCCCACGAGTGCGGCATCGGCCATAAGCTTCATCTCGAGCTCAATCCAGTGCTCCTCTGCCGGTTCGCCCAGCTGAGCAAACGCGGGCGCGCGGCGCACCGACGTCACAAAGTGCGTGTTGCCCAAGCCGCCGGCGCCACCAGGGGCCACGACAACGCGCTCGCCATCGTGCACCAGATCGGCAATCTCGAACATCGGGGTCTGCGTCTCGGGGTCGAGCTCGCGCACCACGGTACCCATAGGGACCTTGAGAATCAGGTCCTCGCCGCTCTTACCGTTACGACGGGCACCCTGCCCGTGCGTGCCGCGCTCGGCGCGGAAGTGATGCTTAAAGCGGTAATCGATCAGCGAAGACAGCTGAGCATCGGCCTGGATGACGACATTGCCGCCACGACCGCCGTCGCCGCCATCGGGGCCGCCCTTGGGGACAAATGCCTCGCGCCTAAACGACATGCATC
>CAUGKA010000111.1 GCA_959599615.1 uncultured Collinsella sp.
CCGCCCGAAACTACCGTCACGCCCGCCTCGACCGCAACCTTTGCCGCAAGCTCTGCCACGGCAAGACCATACGGAGAGGCCTTGCGCGCGCCGATGATGGAGAGCGCGGGCGTCGAAAGCACCTCGGGGTTGCCGCGCACATAGAGTGTCTGGGGTACATCAGAAAGCTCCAAAACGGTCTCGGGATACAACGCGTCACCTGGATGCAGCTCGAAGGTCCCCTCGGCCATCATTGGTCCCTCCTTCCCTGGTACATCGCCGCCTCGAGCACGTGGTCCTGCGTCACTTGCTCGCTCTCGGCGACGTCGGCGATGGTACGCGCGATACGCACCAGGCGCACGATGCCGCGGCCCGTGAGATGCGTGCGCTTCGACAGGCCGAGCACACACTACTCCGCCGCATCATCGAGCTCAAAGGTCGAAACGACGCCGTCAATGGACCGTGTCTCGTCATCCTCGGCCTCGGCATCAGCATCGTCCATACGGGATTCGCGCCAAGCGCGAAAAGCGCGACCGCGCACAACGTAGTCACGTAACTCAGCTGACGACATACCCTCCGCGCCCTCGATAATCACCTGAGGGTCGGGACGGGTCACATCGATCATCATGTCGATACGGTCGGCCAAAGGACCGCGCAGTTTAGACCGATAGCGCTCGACCATCGCCGCCGAGCAGCGACACGGTACCTCACGATCGCCCAAAAAGCCGCAGGGGCAGGGATTGCTCGCAGCCAGCAGCTGAAAGCGCGACGGGAAGGTAAAAGCCCCGTCGACGCGTACGATCCTGACGTAGCCGCGTTCGATGGGCTGACGCAGCGTCTGCAGCACACCCGTGGGAAACTCGGCAAGCTCGTCCAAAAAGAGCACGCCGCCATGAGCAAGGCTGATCTCACCCGGGTGCACCGGGCGCCCACCGCCGATAAGACCTGCGGTCGAAATACTGTGATGGGGGCTGCGGAAGGGCCGGTGCCCCGCCAACAAGCCATCAATGTTCTCACCCAAAACCGAATGGATGCACAGCGCCTCCTGTTGATCCTCAACGGAAAGCTCGGGCAGGATGCCGGTCATACGACGCGCGAGCATCGTCTTGCCCGATCCCGGGGACCCGATCATGAGCAAGCCGAGTTCTCCTGCCGCCGCAAGCGCCATGCCGCGCTTGGCGACCTCCTGCCCCAGTACGTCGGCATAGTCGAGCTCGGGCTCAAAGGTCGCCTCGAGCACCTCAGAATCCAAGTAGTGCCGCGCGGCATCGCCCATGCCATGGGCAAGCTGAGACAAATGATCGATGAATCCACAATCCACGCCCGCGAGTGGCACATGCTGGTCTGACCTGCCAGCGATAAAAGACAGCCCCATGTCGCGAGCCAGCAGCTGAAACGCCACCTCGCCCTTGACGGGAAGCACCGTACCGTCCAAGCCGAGCTCGCCGGCGATAAGGCAGCGATCGAGGTTGTCACGGGGAATCTGCCCATCGGCCGCCAGAACCGCGATGGCGATGGGCAGATCAAAGCCGCTACCGGTCTTGCGAATATCGCCGGGCGCCAGATTGACCGTAATGCCCGAGCGCGGAATCTCGAACCCGGCGGAGCGCATCGCGCAGCGAATACGACCGCGTGACTCCATCACCTCCATACTCGGAATGCCGAGCATCTGAATGCCCGGAACGCCGCCGGCAAGCGAGACCTCGACCGTGACGTGAATCGCCTCGACGCCACGGATGCAGGCCGCGTGAACGGCAAACGTCTCGAACGCCATCACGACACCTGCCAATCGAACGCGTTGTACTGATGCTCGATCTCGGCGATATGCCCGCCGCGAATGGTGACACCCACGGCATCGAAGCGAATCGCCTTGAGCGGATAATGTTCCATGAGATAGCAACTTGCGATGCGGCGATAGCGGCGTTGCTTTCGGGCGTCCACAGCCTCCTCGGGAAAGACCCGCGTGCTGCAATCCAGTGCGACGCGTCTGGTCTTGACCTCGGCCATCACCACGACATCGTCGAGCTCATCGAGCAGCACCAGATCGGCCTCGCCCTCGGAGCAACGATAACCCTGCTCCAGCAAGGTGTAGCCGCGCTCGTTAAAGTAGTCGATGGTGATCAGCTCGCCCAGCATGCCCAGCTCGCGGGGACTGAGCCCCTTGATAAACTCAGGCGTCATCGCCCCGCAGTCGAGCTCACCGTTTTCCCAACGCTCCTTGAGCTGCTGCGTCTTGCTCTTTTTGCTTGCGGCACTCATGGGGTCTCCTTTCCCGCACGCTGCATTGCCCCGATGATGAGGGCACCTTTCGTGCGGGTAAGTACCGGAAGCAAACCAAAAGCTGACCAAATGCCGTCAAAAAACGGGCCGTACGCAGCAATGGTGTTGCATACGGCCCGTTACCAGCAAGTTTATAAAACCCCAGAGGTCCCTGTCTCCACAATTGACCTAGAAAAGGCGCTCAGTCTGCAGAAAGTTTCCGCAAAAGCTCACGCGGTGCAGTGGACAAAGTCCATGTTTGCGAATGGCCTCGATATGCTCGGGGCTTGCATAGCCCTTCGACTCGGCCAGATGGTACTCGGGATACTCGGCGTCGTACTCGACCATCATCTCGTCACGCGTGACCTTGGCCATGATGGACGCCGCGGCGATGCAGGCGATTTTGGCATCGCCCTTCACCACATCGCGCTCGTTAGGAACGGCGCCCAAGGGGTTACCATCCATGAGGACGCAGTCGGGCTCAAGTCCCGTATCGGCCACGGCGCCCGCAACGGCAGTACGGATAGCACGGGCCATGCCCATTTCATCGATATCCTTCGGCGCGATATGGCAAAAACCGATCGCCGTCGCCACCTCGGCAATCTTCACTGAGAGCAACTCGCGGCGCGCGGGCGTGAGCTTTTTGGAATCGTTGATACCCCAGACGCGCGGCTCCATAGGAAGACAGACGGCGCATACCGTCAAAGGGCCGGCCACCGATCCGCGACCCACCTCGTCGACACCAACGACCACCCCATCGCCACCAAGCTCATGCATAAGCTCGTACATGTCATTGACGCGCTCGCGCTCGGCAAGCTCTTTGGCATGGCGTTTGAGGGCGCGTTCACAAGCCTTGATCACCTGCTGGCGTGGGTCCTCGCGATAATGCTCCACGAGGGCGGGAATCTCCTCAAACGTAGCGCTCGCCAACTCACCGGCAACCTGCGATGCCGAAACCGAGCTCGTCATGTTGGCCATACCAGGCCCTCCTTGCATGCAAATCAGATAAAAAGAAGGGCCACCCGAAGGTGACCCTTGTGTCCAAACGAGTGGACAGACGCTGCGATCTTCTTAGCGCTTCTCGGGGATGCGAGCAGCCTTGCCCACCTTGTCGCGGAGGTAGTACAGCTTGGCGCGACGGACGCGACCATGACGAACGACCTCGAGCTTGGCGATCTTGGGGCTGTGAAGCGGGAAGGTACGCTCAACACCGACACCGAAGGACATCTTGCGGACGGTGAAGGTCTCGCGGGCACCGGCGCCGGCCATGCGGATAACGTCGCCCTGGAAGACCTGAATACGCTCGCGGTCGCCTTCCTTAATGCGGTAGTGAACCTTGACGTTGTCGGCGACGCGAACCTGAGGAATGTCCTCGCGGATCTGCTGACGCTCGATTGCGCGGATGTAATCCATGTGCAATTCCTTACTCTTCTAGAGGTGCCGTACCACCTTGGCCGGCACGTAGTTGAACAAACGTATTCGAGTATACACGCGCGGGTTTCTGCTGCAAGAACAATTTTTTACGCAGACAAAAAGACAAAACCCGCACATGATAACCGCCCGTCTCACGAATGAGACGGGCGGCATGAAGGGGCGCTACGCTAGGCGTCGATGCGCAGGGGGCTAGGCGTTGCGCTTGGCCTCGAGCTTGGCCTGAGCGGCAGCCAGGCGCGCGAGGGGCACGCGATAGGGCGAGCAGGACACGTAGTCCACGTCGGCCACGTTAAACAGGCCCTTGATGGACTTGGGGTCGCCGCCGTGCTCGCCGCACACGCCAAAGTGCATGTCGGGATTGGTGGCGCGGCCCTTCTCGACGGCCAAGCGCACGAGTTCCAGCACCGCCGTGTCGATGGTCTCGAAGGGATTGTCCTTCAGGATCTTCTTGTGCAGGTACAGCGGAATGAACTTGGCCTCGGCATCGTCGCGGGAGAAGCCGAAGGTCGTCTGGGTGAGGTCGTTGGTGCCAAAGCAGAAGAAATCTGCGTGATGTGCGATCTCGTCGGCGACCATGCAGGCGCGCGGCAGCTCGAGCATCGTGCCCACGGGAATGTTGAGCTCGACGCCCTCTTCGGCGGAAACCTCGGCGATTACGCGCTCAATGACCTCGCGGGTCTGGACATGCTCTGCCGTAATGGAAACGAGCGGAACCATGATCTCGGGGCGTGGGTCGACGCCCTCCTTGATAAGGCGGGCAGCAGCCGTGGCAACGGCGCGAACCTGCATGAGAGGCAGATCGCTAAAGACGACGGACAGGCGCACACCACGCAGGCCCAGCATGGGGTTGGACTCGACCATGCTGTCAATGCGACGCAGGCGGGTGCGCAGGACGGCAAGCTCTTCCTCGCTGGCGCCAGCGGCTTCCTTCTTGGTGATGGCGACCTCGAGCTCTCGAGGATTATCCAAGAACTCATGAAGCGGCGGATCGAGCAGGCGGACGACCACATCACGACCGGACATGGTCTTGAACATCGCCAGGAAGTCCTCGGTCTGAACCTTGAGCAGGTCGGCCAGGGCCTGCTGCTTCACGGCCTCATCGTCAGACAGGATAAAGCTCTGGATGATGTTCTTGCGATCGCCCAGGAACATGTGCTCGGTGCGGCACAGACCGATGGCCTCGGCGCCAAACTCAAGAGCGAGCTCGGCATCCTCGGGGTTGTCGGCGTTGACGCGCACGTGGTTGGCGTGACCGTCGGTCTCGTCCAAACGGATCTCATCGGCCCAGGACAGGATGGTATCCAGGTCCCCGGTGAGCTCTGCAGAGACCAGGTCGACCGCGCCGTCGACGACGATACCCTGGGTGCCGTCGATGGAGATGACATCACCCTCGCGCAGCACGCGGTCGCTGCCCTCGATGTGCACGACCTTCTCGGCAGCGTCGATATGGAAGCGCTCGACACCGCAGACGCAGGGCGTACCCATGCCGCGGGCGATAACGGCGGCATGGCTCGTCTTGCCGCCATGGCTGGTCAGGATGCCCTCGGCGGCGACCATGCCCTTCAGGTCGTCGGGGTTGGTCTCCCAGCGGACCAGAATGACCTTGTGGCCCTCGTTGGCGCGCGCGACGGCGTCATCACTCGAGAACACGACCTCGCCCACGGCGGCACCAGGGCTGGCGTTAAGGCCGCTGGCCAGGGCCTCGTACTTCTTGGAGGCGTCGAACTGCGGGTGCAGGAGCTGGTCGAGCTGCGCGGGATCGATGCGGCTCACAGCCTCCTCGCGGGTGATCAGGCCCTCCTCGACCATCTCGATAGCAATGCGCAGGGCGGCAGTGGCGGTGCGCTTGCCCACGCGGGTCTGGAGCATCCAGAGCTTGCCCTGCTCGATGGTGAACTCGATATCGCACATATCGCGGTAATGATCCTCGAGCGTCAGGAACACGCGCTCGAGCTCCTCGCCTGCGGACTCGAGGCCCGAGGTGGTCTTGAGGTCGGCGATGGGCTCGGTGTTTCGGATGCCGGCGACGACGTCCTCGCCCTGGGCATTCACCAAAAAGTCGCCATAGAACTCCTTGGTGCCGTCGGCCGGGTTGCGCGTAAAGGCGACGCCGGTCGCAGAGGTCTCGCCCTTGTTGCCAAAGGCCATGGCCTGGACGTTGACGGCGGTGCCGAGCTCGTCGGAAATGCCGTGCTGCTTGCGGTAGATGCAGGCGCGCTCGTTCATCCAGCTGCCAAAGACGGCCTGGATGGCAAGGCGCAGCTGGAGCTCCGGATCGTGCGGGAAAACGGGCTTACCGTCGGCGACCTCGAGCTCGGGATACAGGGTCGCCTCGACGTTCTCGGAGAAGATGCCCTTAAAGGTCTCGACGAGCTCCTGCAGGTCCTCGGCCGAAAGATCGGAATCGACGCGAACGCCGGCGACCAGGCGGGCCTGGGTCAGGGCATTCTCGAACAAGTCGGCATCGACACCCATGACGACGTTGGAGAACATCTGGATAAAGCGACGGTAGCTGTCCCAGGCAAAGCGCGGGTTCTGCGTCTGCGCGATAAGGCCCTGGACGGAATCGTCGTTGAGGCCCAGGTTGAGGACCGTGTCCATCATGCCGGGCATGGAGAACGGAGCGCCCGAGCGAACCGACACGAGCAGCGGATCGGAGGCATCGCCGAGTTTCTTACCGCAACGGGCCTCGAGGTCCGCCTCGGCGGCAACGATCTCATCGAGTGCGCCCTCGGGCCACACATTGCCGGCACCGGAGTACTCGACGCAAGTCTGGCAGGTAATGGTAAAGCCACCGGGAACCGGCAGGCCGATGCGGCTCATCTCGGCAAGGTTTGCGCCCTTGCCGCCAAGCACGAAGTTCATGGACTTGTCGCCCTCAGTGACACAGGTGCCCTGGGCGTCGGTTCCAAAACGGTAAACCCTCTTGCAATCGCTCACGATACTTCCCCTTCCATGCTCTTACGCGCACGACCGTGGTAACGAATCGACCCGCCGAATGCGAGCCGTGAGGGTACTATACGGCGGGTTTTGGGCGGGCTTGCGCAGAGGGCGCGGGGGTTGGTAAACGTGGTAAATATGGCGGTAAACGGTAGGTAAAGTTGGTTACCTTATGAAGATACCAATGCAAGATGCTTGCAGGTCAAATGCTAGTTTATTGCTAAATCGCTTTACCAATATCGTGCATTATTTTTAGGTAGTCTTTTTAAGACGGTGCATTTTTAGCTACCCCAAAGAGTTAGCTT
>CAUGKA010000112.1 GCA_959599615.1 uncultured Collinsella sp.
GGGTTATTCGACCTACCAAAAAGGGACAGGTTTATTTTGGCAGGTTTTATCTGGGGAAACGTCGGATGTTGCTGCTGAGATGACGTTTTGCGGATGGCGTGACCGCTCGCGGCGGTCGTTATAATGGCGGCAACGCGATATATATAAGTAAGGAGATCGCGCATGAACGGCTATTCGTTTTTCGCGTCGCGAAAATAAAAACCTCCGCATGGGTGCTTCCCTTGCGGAGGTTTTTTACTCGTTGAGTAGCCTTACGGCCTCGGCGGCCATGTTCTCGACCGTCATGCCGTTCTGAGCGAGCAGCTCGTTGGGGTCGTAGCGGTCGGGGAAGCCCTTGGCGATGCCGAAGGTGCGCGTGCGCACGGGCGTGCAGGCCAAGTAGCACGCGACGCGTTCGCCCCAACCGCCGTCCAAGATGCCGTCCTCGAGGGTGACGACAACGCGATGCTCGGCGGCAAGGCTGTCGAGGAACTCGCGGTCAAGCTCGGTTGCAAAGCGAGGGTTGACGAGCGTGGCCTCGATACCGTATTCGGCTGCCAAGCGGTTTGCCACACGCTCGCCCAGCTCAAAGAAATCGCCGAGCGCGAGCACGGCCACGTCGCGGCCCTGGCGCACCACGTTGTAGCGCGCGACACCGTAATCGCCGTCCTCGGCAGGCGCCAAGTCGGGGCGGCTTACCAGGCCAATGCCGGGCACGCGAATCGCCACAGGATGCTCGCGGTGATCGAGCGACCAGCTCAGCATGGACAGATATTCCTCCATGCAGGCCGGCGCCAAGTAGTGCATGTTGGGAAGACCGCCCAGCATGGAAATATCAAAGAACGAGAGATGCGTCTCGGATGTGGTGCCAAAGATCGACGCGCCAAATACCAGGATGGTTGCGGGGGCGTCGTTGAGGCACAGGTCGTGCCACAGCTCGTCGTAGGCGCGCTGCAAAAACGTGCCGTACACACCAAAGACTGGCTTGGCGCCCGAGCGCGCAAGCGCGGTGGCAAAGGTCACGGCGTGCTCCTCGGCAATGCCCACGTCGACAAACTGCTTGCCTGCCGCGGCGCGAAGCTCGGGCGTAAAGCCCATGATGTAGGGCGTTGCGGCCGTGATGCCCACAACCTGCGGATCGCGCTCTATGGCAGCGCTCAGGGCCTCGCCCGTAATGTCGGCATAGGTGCGCGGCGCAGGCTCGCTCGGATGGCCCGGGCAGAGCTTGCGCCCAGTCGCCATGTCAAACGGACCTACATGATGCCAGCGCTCGGGGTCGCTCTGGGCCGGCTCAAAGCCCTTGCCCTTCGCGGTGGAGACGTGCAGCACGATGGGATGATCGATATCGCGCAGTTCCTGCAGCACGTCGACTAGGGCCAACACATCGTTACCGGCGTCCAGATAGCGGTAGTCGAGCCCCATCGCGCGGAAAACGTTGCGCTCACAGGTGCCGTTGCTGGCGCGCAGCTCGGCCAGATTGCGATACAGGCCGCCATGGTTCTCGGCAATGGACTGGTCGTTATCGTTGACGATGATGATCAGGTTGCTGTCGAGCTCGGCGGCATTGTTAAAGCCCTCAAACGCCAGGCCGCCCGAAAGCGAACCGTCGCCAATGATGGTGATGACGTTGTACGCATCGCCCGCCAGGTCACGAGCGTGCGCCAAGCCGCAGCCCAGGCTCACCGATGTGGAGGTGTGGCCCATGGCGAACAGGTCGTGTTCGGACTCGTCGGGATTGGCAAAGCCAGAGGCCTCGCCGTAGCGTGCCGGGTCGATATAAGTGTACGCGCGCCCAGTCAGCGCCTTGTGGGCATAGGTCTGGTGCGACACGTCAAAGACAATTTTGTCGGTGGGGGAGTTAAACACGCGATGAAGCGCAACCGTAAGCTCAACGACGCCCAGGTTGGGGGCAACGTGCCCGCCGACGGCGGCGGAGCTTTCGAGGATGGCGTGGCGGATCTCGCCGCAGAGCAGCGGAAGCTCGGCGCGATCGAGAGCCTTGACGTCCTCGGGCGTTGTCGTTTGCGTAAGCAGCATCGTTGTGGGTTACTCCATGCGAATCGTGCGCCGGCACTCCCTCGGCCGGCACAATTGCACAAGACAGTCTCGCACATTTTGGCGTTTGATATGTGACGGCGGCGCGGTAATTCGCCAACTGGTGGGGCAAAACGTTTTGTCCGATGCCATACTGATAAGTTCCATGATGATTTTATTCATTGCGTGCAGGCTGTGGCTTGCCGCCGAGCGCCGCCGGAAGGAGGCCGCATGTCCGATACCGTTCGTGCCGAGAAAATCGCGTGCGAAGTAGACCATGCTGCCCGTCAACTGGCACAGGCGGGCCGTCTGGACCTGACGCGCGAGTTTATCCAGCATGGCGATGTGACGGTGTATACGCATGTGACCTCGGTGGCGCGGGCAAGTCTGTCCTTTGCCGAGCGCCTGGGCCGTGTTGGCATTTCGGTCGACCGTGCCTCGCTGCTGCGCGGGGCCCTGTTACACGATTACTTTCTCTACGATTGGCATGACCCCGACCCGAGCCATCGACTGCACGGATTTCGGCATCCGTTTTTTGCCCTGGCGCGTGCGGAGGAAGATTTTGAGCTGACGTCGCGCGAGCGGAATATCATCGTGCGTCATATGTTTCCGCTGGTGCCGGTGCCGCCGACGTGTCGTGAGGCATGGATTGTGTGCCTGGCAGATAAATGGTGCGCGCTGCGCGAGACGATTGCCGGCCGTCTGCCGCGCAAAGACAGGGCGGACGATGACGTGAGCAGCGAATCGAACGAAAAGAGGAGTGGGTAGACGGTGGGAACCGCGATCGACATGGCATTTGACGGCGCGACGCTTGCCGCCTGTCCGCTCTCGGCGCTGGTACTCTCGTTTGCCTTCTACGGTTTTTGCGGCTGGGTATGGGAGTCGACAGTCTGCGCCATGCTCAACCACGGACGCTTTGCCAACAGCGGCTTTTTGCTAGGGCCGTGTTGTCCCATCTACGGTGCGGGCGGCATTGCGTGCTGGTTGCTGCTGCGTGGAATCCCAGACGCCTCGAGCCAGTTTGTCGCTGCCGCGCTCGTATGCAGCGTGATCGAATATAGCGTGGGCGTGCTGTTGGAAAAAACGACGGGTGCCCGGTTTTGGGATTACTCGCATCTGCCGTTTAACCTGCACGGACGCATCTGCCTGTACTGGGCCTGCGCGTTTGGCCTGGGTGCACTGTGCATTTGCCGTTTAGTGGAGCCGGCATTGCTGGGGCTGCTTGGCCATCTGCCGGTGCTGATTGTGCGGCTGTCCGCCTTTATCGTCGCGGTCGCGATGATGGTCGATGCGGTGTGCTCGTTGGCCAGCTGGCGCCGCCTGTCCGATCAGCTTGAGCGTGTGCGTGCCGACCTTGCCGACCGCATCAATGAGTCGCTTGCCGACGCCTCCGACTCTATGCTCGAACGTATTCCCGATTCGGCGATCGACTCGGTGGCGCAGACGCATATCCGCGGTCGCGCCGTTAACGCTTGGCTGGCCGAGCTGGGCGACGCGGCGCTCGATGCCCTGCGCGAGAAGGCTTCGATGCCGACGTTTATCTCGGATGGTGCTCGCGGCCTGGCGCTCGCTGCCCGCCGCGTTGCCGATGTCGCGCCGAGCATGCCGCGTCCGTCGCTCAGTCGTCGCCTTGCCGGCAAGCGCATGAGCCGTCCGGTGCCGAGTGTGTCGCTCAGCCGCCGCGACCTACGCTTCTTCAATGCCTTTCCGCGCTTGCGCATCAACCGCTACGAGGGCGTCATCCGAGCCACCAACCTCCGCGATCGAGCCCGCGAGCTGTTCCGGCGCTAGCCAGAGTGGGGCTAAGCGCGCCCTTCTCGTTCGCACATTTCCCGTTCGTTTCGCGCCCGTTGCCGCGCCGTTTCCAAGATTGCGGCGCCGTTTCCATTCGACAACGCAGCGTTTAACAGCGCCGTATCTGGTCTACACCAGTTGCCCCTCGGCCGCATCATGAGCGTCGACAACGTTCATGCGACCAAGGGGGAGCGAATGTACGATACGGGATCGACAACGTTTATGCTCATCTGCACCATGCTCGTGTTTTTAATGACACCGGGTCTGGCGTTTTTCTATGGCGGCCTGTCCAGGCGCAAAAATGTCATCAACACCATGCTTATGTGCTTTGGCGCCATTGGCCTGGTTGGTGTGCTGTGGATTGTCGCCGGCTGGTCGCTGGCCTACGGTGGCGACGGTTCCAGCCCGTTTATTGGCGGCTTTGACCAGCTGCTGTGCCTGCCGGTGCTCAACCAGGTGCTGCAGGCGGCCGAGGGCAATGCCTCGGACGGTGCCGTCTATCCTCAGATCATCAACATCGCCTTCCAGATGGCGTTTGCCATGATCACCGCCGCTATCGTCACGGGCAGCCTGGCAGGTCGCGTTAAGTTTGGTGTCATGACGGCTTTCCTGGGCATTTGGCTGCTCGTGGTTTACGCGCCGCTCGCCCACATGGTTTGGGGCGGCGATGGCTCCTTTATCGGTGGCATCATCGGTGCGCTCGACTTTGCCGGCGGCGACGTGGTGCACATTTCGTCCGGCCTGACGGGCCTGATTCTTTGCTTAATGCTCGGCCGTCGTCGCGGTTTTGGCATGGTGAGCTACCGTCCGCATAACGTGCCGTTTGTGGCGCTGGGCGCCGGCCTGCTTTGGTTTGGCTGGTTTGGCTTTAACGGCGGCAGCGAGTTTAAGGCCGACGCCGTGGCGGCACTCGCCATCCTCAACACCGTGACGGCCAGCGCGGCGGGCATGGTCTCGTGGCTTGCCGTCGAGCGCGTGCACACCGGTCGCCCCACGCTGGTGGGTGCCAGCACCGGTCTGGTTGCAGGCCTTGTGGTGGTCACGCCGGGCGCGGGCTTTGTCGAGCCGTGGGCGGCGCTGGTCATGGGCCTGATCGTCTCGCCCGTCTGCTACTTGGCCATCAGCCATCTTAAGACCAAGTTCGGCTACGACGATGCGCTCGACGCGTTCGGTTGCCACGGTATTGGTGGCATCTTGGGCGGCGTGCTCACGGGCCTGTTCTGCGTGCCGGAGCTTTCTTGGACCGGTAAGGGCGGACTGCTCTACACGGGTGATGCGTCGCTGCTCATCTCGCAGATCTTGGGCATTGTGGTGACGGTCGCTATTGTGCTGGTGCTCGACTTGGTGATCGCCGCGGTGGTCAAGGCGCTGTTCCACGGCAGCCTGCGCGTGGACGAGGGCGACGAGGCGCTGGGCCTGGATGCCAGCCAGCACGGCGAGAGCGCCTATCCTTCTTTCTCCGGACTCGATTAGCAGCTTCCCCAAGCACCGCACCTTGCCGTTCAATCGTCGCTCACGTACTTAAGTACGCTTCGCTCCTCTTTCACGGCAATCTGCGGCACTTGGGAAACCTGCTAAGACCAGTCAGTTGAACTTATTGATCTCTGAGGTTGGTTTGCGGCACCTGGAAAACCCGTGCCATGTGAAGGACAATTCATTTCTTTTATTGAAGAGAGGAATTCACTATGAAGAAAATTACGGCTATCGTGCGCCAGGAGAAGCTTGAGGTTCTCAAAGATGCGCTGTTTGCTGCTGATGTTCGCGGTATGACTATCAACCAGGTGCAGGGCTGCGGCGCACAACACGGCTGGAAGGAATACGTGCGCGGCAACGAGTTGCTTGTCAACACGATCCCTAAGGTGCAGTTCACCCTTATCTGCGCCGATGAGCACGTCGACGGCATTGTCGACATCATCTGCAACGCCGCTCGCACCGGTGCCGTCGGCGACGGCAAGATCTGGGTCGAGCCGGTCGAGGAAGTCATCCGCATCCGTACCGGCGAACACGGCCCGGCCGCGGTGTAGGATCGACCGCCTGCCATCCGCAACGTTAAAATGCTGCAATGAGGCACAAGACTTGCGTTGCGGATGGGCGGATTATGGGTCGCAATAAATATCCCGAGGAGACGGTCGCGAAGATTCTCGACGCGGCACTGGAGCTATTCTGCGCACAGGGTTATGAGGGGACGAGCATTCAAGATATCGTTGACCGTCTCGATGGCATGACCAAGGGCGCTGTCTATCATCACTTTAAGAGCAAAGAAGAGATTTTCAACGCCGCGTTTGATCGGGCGATGGCTCCGATTGTTGAGCACCGCCGCTCGATGCTTGGCGTCGGTAATATGACCGGAGCCCAAAAGCTCAAGCGACTGTACGCTCCCGAGTCCGTTGTTCCGCAAATTGAGCTATGGGCACGCATGCATCCTGCGGCAGATCCGGTGAAAAGCTCGCGTCTACTGGCGATGCAGTACCAGGGCTCGTTTGACGAGTCTGCCGATGGCTATCTCTTGCCGGTGATCGAGGAGGGCATCGCCGACGGCTCTATTGCGTGCGAATGCCCGCGTGAAGCGGCAGAGGCCGTATCGTTGCTGGCGAATCTCTGGCTGTTGCCACTGTTTCGTCCGCTTGAGCCCAAGGATCGAATGCTCGCTCGCGCTCATTGTTTGTCGCAGATGGCCGCCGCGGTGGGACTCGATTTGGGCAAAGAAGTGCTCCAGACAACGGCACAGATTTGGGACGTATGGGACCGCGCTGGGTGGTAATATAGATACCAACGGTATGTAATTGATTTGTGAGGGTAGCCATGGCTGCCCTTTTCAAGTCATTAAATACATACTAGCGGTATGTATGGGGGCGGACTTATGGCTGGGCTGAGAGACGTCGGCGTTTCGTTGAAATCAAAAACAGTGCGGTCAATCAGGCTCGCGGAACTTCTGGCTGCGCAGCTGTGCGCGTATTCGATGCTGTCGGCGCTGTGCTTTGCGTATCCGCTTTATATGTGCGATGGCAGCGGATCGTCAACGGTATCTGGCGCCGTCGTGGCGCCGGCGTTCATACC
>CAUGKA010000113.1 GCA_959599615.1 uncultured Collinsella sp.
AGCGTCACCGCAGGCGGGGGCCGGGCTTGGTTTTCAGAACATTCCGCAGACCAGGAAACCCCCTTATCCGCAGCTCCGAAGGAGCAGGATAAGGGGGTTTCCATGGTCGAGGACGTTCTGAAAACTAAGTCCAGCACGGGCCCGGACAAACAGCCGACTACAGGTCGATGTGAGATTCCTTGATCGGGAACGGCTCCGCGAAGTGGCAGGCGCAGCAGTGGCCCGGGGCAACTTCCTTAAACTCAGGAAGCTTCTCGGAGCAGATGCCCTGCGCGATCGGGCAGCGCGTGTGGAAACGGCAGCCGGTCGGCGGATCCAGCGGCGACGGCGGGTCGCCAGCGAGGATGATGCGTTTGCGGGTCTTCTGGATATCCGGATCGGGCACCGGCACAGCAGATAGCAGCGACTGCGTGTACGGATGGTGAGGCTCGCTATAGAGCGTCTTCCAGTCCGAAACCTCGACCATCTTACCCAGATACATAACGGCAACGCGATCGGAGATGTGCTGCACGACGGACAGGTCGTGGGCGATAAAGAGATACGCCGTACCAAACTTGTCCTGCAGTTCCTTAAGCAGGTTCAGAACCTGGGCCTGAATGGAAACATCCAGAGCGGAAACGGGCTCGTCGCAGATGATCAGCTTGGGCTTCAGAGCGAACGCACGGGCGATGCCGACACGCTGACGCTGACCGCCGGAGAACTCGTGCGGATAGCGGTTGATGTGCTCGGGGTTGAGGCCGACGACGTCCAGCAGCTCACGGACACGCTCAATGCGCTCCTCCTTGGTGCCCACGCCATGAATAGTCATGGGCTCGGAGACGATCTCGCCGATGGTCATACGAGGATTGAGCGAAGCATAGGGGTCCTGGAAGATGAACTGCATCTCACGACGCATGTCCTTGATCTCATGCTTGCTCATCTCGGCAACGTCTTTGCCCTGGAAGAACACCTTACCTGCCGTCGGCTTGGTCAGGCGCATGATGGTGCGGCCCGTGGTAGACTTACCGCAACCAGACTCGCCGACCAGGCCAAAGGTCTCGCCCGGATAAATCTCGAACGAAATGTCATTCACAGCAGAGACGACGCGCTTGGAAAAACGCTTGGCGAACATGCCGGACTCTGCGGGGAACTCCTTAGAAAGATGCTCGACCTTCAGCAGCGGAGTGCGCTCGTTATTGTCTGTCATTTACGCCTCGCCTCCCTTCTTGGAATCCTTGCGCGTGCGGGACGTCTCAGGGGCGTTCTTGAGGAACTCGGGGTCACCGGAATAATGGCACGCAGAATAGTGGCCGGACTCGGTGACAACGCGCTCGGGGCGCTGCTTGCGGCACTTGTCCGTCGCATAGGGGCAGCGAGGAGAGAAGACGCAGCCCTCGGGCAGGTTCATGAGCGAAGGCGGGTTGCCGTGAATCGGCGTCAGCGGCTTCTTCTCATCGATGGCCTGCTCCGGGATGGAGCGAATAAGACCCCAGGTGTAGGGATGGCGGCTCTCGTAGAAGATTTCCTCAGCAGTACCGAACTCGACGGGACGGCCGGCGTACATAACCATAATCTTATCGGCCATATCGGCGACGACGCCCAGGTCATGGGTAATCATAATAATGGCGTTGCCGTTCTTCTGCTGCATCTCCTGCATGAGCTCGATAATCTGAGCCTGAATGGTAACGTCCAGAGCCGTCGTGGGCTCGTCGGCAATCAGAATATCGGGGTCGCAGGCAAGAGCCATAGCGATCATGACACGCTGACGCATACCGCCGGAGAACTGGTGCGGATACTCGTTGACGCGCTTCTCGGGCTCGGGGATACCAACAAGGTCCAAAAGCTCGGTGGCGCGCTTGAGCGCCTCCTGCTTGGAGTAGCCACGGTGCAGACGAAGGCCCTCGCCCACCTGCTTACCGATCTTATAGACCGGGTTAAGGGAGGTCATAGGATCCTGGAAAATCATCGCGATATCGTTGCCGCGAATGTGTTGCATCTCTTCCTCGGTCATCTCGAGGATGGAACGACCGCGATAGCGAACGTCACCGCCCTCAATCTTTCCCGGGGGCATCGAGATAAGGCCCATGATGGTCATGGCGGTCACGGACTTACCAGAGCCGGACTCACCGACGACACCCAGGGTCTCACCGCGATCGAGCGTGTAGGACACACCATCGACGGCGCGAACGACGCCATCCTCGGTGTGGAAATACATCTTAAGGTCATCGACCTCGAGCAGATGCTGGCCCTCGGGAACCGGCTGGTCCTTCAGGTCCACATAGTTCTTGTTCTTCTTCATCCTTATGCGTCCTTCATCTTGACGTCGAGGGCGTCGCGCAGACCGTCACCCAGCAGGGTGAAGGCGAGCACCGTCGAGAGAATTGCCAGACCGGGCATGATCATCATCCAGGGAGCAGTCAGAAGATACTGCTGGCCGTCCTGAATCATGGAGCCCCACGAAGGCGTGGGCGGGATAACGCCCATGCCGAGGAAGGACAGAGCGGACTCGGTCAGAATAGCGCCACCAATGTTCATGGTCGCATAGACCACGATAGAAGCAACGGAGTTCGGGAAGATATGGCGCATAACGATACGGGCATCGGATGCACCCATAGCGCGAGCGGCGTCAACATAGTCGTTCTCTTTGACCGTCAGGATCGCGGATCGGAAGACGCGCGCAATCGAAGGCCAGCCGAGAATGCCGATGGCGATAAAGACGTTCTGAAGACCACGACCGATAACGGCAATCATAGCAACAACGAACAGCACGTACGGGAACGCCAGGAAGATATCCGCACAGCGCATGATGATCGTATCCCAGATGCCGCCATAGAAACCGGCCAGGGCGCCCATGACCAGACCGATCACCGTGGAGATGGCGGTGGCCATAATACCGACGGAAAGCGAAACGCGCGCGCCGTAGATAACACGGACGAGAATGTCACGACCAAGAGAGTCGGTGCCAAACGGGTGCTCGGCACACGGAGCCAGCAGCGAAGTCTCGGCCATGGTGGTCGAGTCAGAAGCCGTAGGAGAGCCGAGCCAGGGCTTAGCCCACAGATCGGCGGTCAGGGCGACCACAACAACGATGATGATCCAGCAGACACCGATAACGGCGAGCTTGTTCTTACGAAGACGCTTAAAAGCGTCGCCCCACAGCGTGCGGGACTTGGCGGGAGCAGATGCGGCCTTGGTGGCGGTAGCCTGCTCCTGAGACTGAGAATCAGTTTCCTGCATGAGACGTACCTCCCTTAGGCCTTATCCGACGGACCGCCAAGGCGGATGCGCGGGTCGAGGAATGCATAGCTAATGTCGACGAGCAGGTTGATCACCATAACGACGACAACAATGAGCGTAACGCCGCCCATAACGATGGGCCAGTCGCGCATGCTAATGGCGCGGTAGACCTCGAAGCCGATGCCGGGCCAGTTAAAGACCGTCTCGGTCAGGATGGCGCCCGAAAGCATGCCGCCGAAGTCGACACCAATATAGGTAACGACGGGGATGAGTGCATTCTTAAGCGCATGCTTGATAATGATCGCGCGATTGGAGAGACCCTTGGCCTTTGCCGTACGGATGTAATCCTGGTTCATGACGTCGAGCAGCTGCGAACGCATGATGCGGGCAGCATAGGCGGTCGAAACCGAAGCCAGCGTAATGGTCGGAAGCACATAGTGCATCCAATCCTGATACTGAGAGCTGGAACCGCCGGCACCCGAGATCGGCATGGAGAATGCACCGCCCGTGGCATCCTTAAGGATGACGCCAAAGAACAGCTGCAGCAGCATACCGAGCCAGAATGCAGGGACGGCAACGAGGATCGACGTGGTCAGCGTTACCAAAATATCCCAGAAGGAATAGCGCTTTACCGCCGAAATGATACCCGCACCGATACCCATGATTGCCTCGAGCACGATGGCGCACGCGGCAAGTTTGACCGTATACGGATACTTCTGGGCAAAGATTTCCGTAACCGGCAGCTTGCGCTGGTACGAATTGCCCAGATCGCCATGAAGCAGGCCGTTCATGTAATACAAGTAACGGTCCACGAGCGACGTTTGAACGGGGTCGCCGTTCTCGTCAAGGATCGCGTTGCCGTCCTCGTCCGTCTGGACCAGGTGATAGCGAACGCGAAGCTGAAGCTCCACCTCGGGGGACAGAGCCTTGTCTCCACCGATCAGCTTGATCGGATCTCCCGGCACGATATTCTGGAGGGCGAACAGAATCAGCGTAACGCCCAAAAACACCGGGATGAACTGAAGCACACGTTTAACGATGTACTTACCCATACCACTCCCCTATCTAGGGATTAACCTAAATGGGATGCCGATCGCCAGACCGGCATCCCAAAATTACCATCAGCCAGTTTACCCCAGGTTAGGGAGAACTGTATGTTTCCCATGAGGTCTACGTAAATACTTGACCCTCACGGAAGCTGCAAAACCCTTAGGCGAGCTCGGCGGTACCCAGATCGGCGTGCTTCTGCGGATCAACATAGAGATGCTTGACGCGGTCAGAGCCAGCGATGGTGTGCGTGTAGAACATCACCGGGATAACCGGGCAGTCAGCAGCGACCATGGCGTCGGCCTCCCGCATCTTGGCGATGCGCTCCTCGTCATCAACCGTGGTGCGGGCCTCGTCGACCTTGGCATCGAACTCGGGGTTGCTGTAACCGGAGCGGTTGTCGCCACCGAGGGAGTCGGAGTGGAACAGCGGGTACAGGAAGTTGTCCATGATCGGGTAATCGGCGATCCAGCCCAGACGGCCGAACTGATAGTTGAAGTTCTGATACTGCTCGAGCAGGGCAGACCACTCAGGGGTATCGGAGACAGCGGTAACGCCAACCTTGGCGAGGTCGCCGATGATGGACTCCATGATCTCCTTGTGACCACCGTCCTGGTTGTAGGAAAGGGTCACGCTAATGCCACGATCGCCGTTAGCGCCAGCGGGAGCGACCTTGTCGAGGTACTCATTGGCCTTATCAACGTTGTACTCGCAGAACTCCCATGCACCCTCCTTGTAGCCGGCGATTCCCGGAGGAACGATACCGTCGGCGGGGGTACGGGTACCCTTGAAGATGGTCTTGCAGATGGCCTCACGGTTGATGGCCAGGGAGATGCCCTTGCGCAGGTCGGCGTTATTGAACGGCTCGGCCGTGGTGTTGCAGGTCAGATAGTACGTGGAAGGCTCGGCACCGAGCAGCATATGCTCGCCGTCACCCATGGTGTAGCCGTCCTTGGACTCGCCACGGTCCTTCTTGGCGGCGTCGATCTGAGCAACGGGAACGTCGCAGACATCGAGGTTACCGGCCTGGAACTCCTTGTAAGCGGTCTCCATGTCCTTGATGACCTGGAAGTGGATGCCATCGATCTTGGCCTTGTCGCCATAGTAATCGTCAAACTTCTTGAGGTTGATCTCCTGGCCATCCTCCCACTTGCCGTCCATCATGAACGGGCCGTTACCGACCGGGGCAAGGTAGAAGCTCTTGACATCGGACTCGGCGCACTCGGGAACCGGGGACAGAGCCGGGTGAGAGGCGACGAAGGGGAAGTCGGCGTAAGCGGAAGACAGCTTGACGACGAGGGTCTCATCGTCGGGGCAAGTAACACCGCTGAGCTCGGTAGCGTTGCCGGCAAGCAGATCGTCATAGCCCTCAACCATGGAAAGGTGATAGGAGACCTCGGAAGGACCATACTCGGTGGCGATGGCCGACTTGGTGTTGACTAGACGCTCCCAACCGAGCTTGAAGGACTTGGAGGTAACGTCGTCACCGTTGTGGAACTTAGCCTTCTTGATCTTGAAGGTGAACTCGGTGGCGTCGTCGTTAGCCTCAAAGGACTCGCAAGCCAGCGGAACGATCTCGCCCTTCTCGGGGTCGTACTCCGTCAGAGCGTCGAAGAGCTGGTACTCGACCTGAGTGCCCTGATCCTCCTGGACGTTGTAGGGGTCGATGCAGACCGGGTTGTTGATGTAGAAGTTCAGCGTCGAACCGGACTCAGAACCGGAAGCGTCGCCGCCCTTCTTGCCGCATGCGGCAAGAAAAGCCATGGAGCTCGCAGCGAGGGTGCCGCCAACAAAGGCGCGACGACCCATAACGGGCTGGTGGAACATAGAATCAGCCATGCCATCCTCCTTATGAGATAGAACAAAGTGAATTCGGCCGGGCAACGTCGAGACAGCCCAATCGAACCATTCAACGCGGTCCGCTGTTATGGCTGGTTATGCAATGCGGGCCAACGTTTTGCAATACAGTAGCGCATTTTATGCACAATTTGGCGCTGATTCCGGTTAACGGTCGAGAATTTCTTTAGTTGGGCGAAGTATGTGGGGATATTTTGGCTCTGTTACAAGTCTGTAAACAAAAAGGGCCCCGCACATGCGGGACCCTTTACAAACATATATACGCCGATGCTTAGTAGCCGACGATGCCCTGCGGGAAGAAGAACATGCACAGAACGACACACACAGCAAAAACGACGGCCATAATTACCGTCAGGCGATCGAGGTTCTGCTCCATGACGCCCGTGGCAGAGCTGGAGTTATACAGCGAGCTAGCGATCATATCCGAAACGCCGGTACCCTTACCGGAGTGCATCAGGACGAGAATCGTCAGCGCCACGGCAGAGATAGCCCAAACGACAAACAGAAGAATCTGGAACGGACCCATAGATAAGCTCCTTAATAGAACAATTCAAACTCCAGTACTGTACCACAACCCCCAACGCTCCCCCACCCGCCATTTGGGGACGGGGCAGAAATGGCAGAAACACCAAAAGGGGGTTGTCCGGTTGTGGACAACCCCCTTACTAGAAAACGGTATTTGTTTTCTAT